>PMCN01000138.1:1342-3686 GCA_003154135.1 Acidimicrobiaceae bacterium | reverse complement strand
CGACGGTGCTGGGGCCGGGCTCGGACTGGTACCACGAGGACCACATCCATCTCGACCTGATGGAGCGGCGCAACAACTACCGGATCTGCCAGTGGGACGTGCTGGACCCGCTGCCGCAGGTGGCGCCGCTGCTGCCGGCGGGCGTGGTGCCCGACGAGTTCGAGGGCGCGACGTACGTGGGGCTCGTCCCCTTCTCGATGGAGCGCATCGGGCTGTACGGCACGCCTGCGGTTCCGTACTTCGGCACGTTCCTCGAGACCAACGTGCGGCTCTACGGGGTGGATGGGGAAGGTCGGCGCGGTGTGGTGTTCTGCTCGCTCGAGGCCGCGCGCCTGGCGACCGTCGCTGTCACGCGGTGGACCACCGGTCTCGAGTACCTGTGGGCCCGCATGCGACTCGAACGCGAGGGCGACCGCCTCACCTACACCACCCGCCGTCGCTGGCCGGGGCCGCGCGGCACGTCGTCGCACGTGGTGGTGCGGGTGGGGGAGCCCATCGAGCCCTCGCCGCTCGAGCACTTCCTCACCGCCCGATGGGGGCTGTTCCTTCCCGACCGCCGTGGCCGCACCCGGTACTGGCCCAACGAGCACCCGGCGTGGCCGTTGCGCCAGTGCTCCCTCGAGCACCTCGACGACCAGCTGGTGGCCGCTGCCGGGTTCCCCGGCCTCACCGCGCAGGCACCCGCAAGCGTGCTGCACTCCGACGGCGTGAGCGTGCGCTTCGGACCGCGCCAACGAGCCGTTCACACAGCCGTCACAGACACGTGATCGGCGGCACGATCGCCATCGTTAGCGTCCCGCGACAATGGCGACGTTCGTGGTGCGACTCTGGCTGCCCGACCGTCCCGGCGCGCTCGGTCAGGTGGCCAGCCGCATCGGAGCCGTCAGCGGCGACGTGGTGGGCATGGAGATCCTCGAACGCGGCGGCGGGAGCGCGATCGACGACCTCACGGTGAGCCTGCCCGACGCGGGCCTGGTCGACCTGCTGGTCGCCGAGATCCGCCAGGTCGACGGGGTGGCCGTCGAGGACGTGCGCGCGGTGCCGGCCGACCGCCCCGACGGGAGCATGGCGGCGCTCAGCATCGCCGCGACCATCGTGGCCGCGCCGGCCTCCGATCGGCTGCACACCGCGTGCCTGGCGCTGCGCGAGCTGCTCGATGCCGACTGGGCGGTGGCGGTGTGCGCCGACGGACCCGTGACCCTCGCCAGGTCGGGTGAGCCCCCCGAGCTCGAGTGGCTGGCCGCCTTCCTGGTCGGCAGCGAGCACCTCGGCCCCGACCACGAGCACGAGTACACGCCGGGCGATCTCGTGTGGTGCCGGCTGCCACGCCGATCCGTCGCTCTCGCGGCCGGCCGCGCGGGTCGCGTGCTGCACGCCCGGGAGCGCACCGAGTTCCGCGTGCTGGGCGGCATCGTCGACGCGCTCGACTAATCACCGGTCGTCCGCAGGCGTCGGTGCGTAGCATGGGAGGTCTGTGAAGCCTGTCGAGAAGTCCCTCAAACTCGCCAACGTCTGCTACGACATCCGGGGCCCGGTCCTCGATCGAGCACGCGAGATGGAGGAAGAGGGACAGAAGATCATCAAGCTCAACATCGGCAACCTCGCCGTGTTCGGGCTCCAGCCACCCGACGAGATCGTGCAGGACATGATCCGCAACCTGCCCGACGCTGCCGGGTACACCGACAGCAAGGGCCTGTTCGCGCCGCGCAAGTCCATCGTGCACTACACCCAGCAGAAGCACATCGCCGGGGTGGCGGTCGACGACGTGTATCTCGGCAACGGCGCGTCGGAGCTCATCGCGATGAGCCTGCAGGCGTTGCTCGACGACGGCGACGAGGTGCTGGTGCCCGCGCCCGACTACCCGCTGTGGACTGCCTCGGTGTCGCTCGCCGGCGGACACCCGGTGCACTACCTGTGCGACGAGCAGAGCGACTGGTACCCCGACATCGCCGACATCCGGCGCAAGATCACGCCCGAGACCAAGGCCATCGTGGTGATCAACCCCAACAACCCCACGGGTGCGCTGTACCCGCCGGAGCTGTTGCAGCAGATCGTCGACCTGGCCCGTCAGCACCAGCTCATCGTGTTCGCCGACGAGATCTACGACAAGACCCTGTACGACGGCAACACGCACACGAGCATCGCCTCGCTGGCCGACGACGTGCTGTTCGTGACGTTCAACGGNNGCCGGCTGGATGGTGGTGTCGGGCGAGAAGCGGCACGCCACCGACTACATCGAGGGGCTCGACATGCTCGCCTCGATGCGGCTGTGCTCCAACACTCCCGGCCAATTGGCCATCCAGACCGCGCTCGGCGGGTACCAGAGCATCGACGACCTGGTCGC
>PMCN01000138.1:0-1285 GCA_003154135.1 Acidimicrobiaceae bacterium | reverse complement strand
TGCTCATCGTGCAGGGCACCGGCTTCAACTGGCCCACGACCGACCACTTCCGCATCGTGTTCCTGCCCAACACCGACGACCTCACCGAGGCCCTCATGCGCATCGAACGCTTCCTCGGCCACTACCGCAAGCGCCACGCGGTGTGAGCGGCACGCCCGCAGTCGAGTTCCCCACCGTCGAGGCCATCCGCACCAACCGGGCCCGGCTGGGCGGGCTCGTGCGCACCACACCGGTGCGGCAGATCTCCGACGACGCAGTCGTCGCGGCGGTCGGTGCGTCCACATCGGTGTGGCTGAAGGAGGAGCTGTTCCAGGTCACCGGCAGCTTCAAGCCGCGCGGCGCCCTGTCGGTGATGCTCGATCTCGACGCTGCAGCGCTCGAGCGAGGCGTCGTCGGCGTGTCGGCCGGCAACCACGCCATCTCGCTCGCCTACTCGGCGCGCATCCTGTCGACCACCGCCGTCGTCGTGATGCCGAAGACGGCCAACGCCTACCGCGTGCAGGTGTGCCGCGACATGGGTGCCACCGTCGAACTGGTCGAGAACGTGCACGAGGCGTTCGACCGCGCGGCGGTCATCCAGCAGCGCGAGGGTCGCACGTTCGTGCACCCCTACGAAGGCCCGAAGACGGCGCTGGGCACCGCGTCGGTGGGCATGGAGCTCGTCGACCAGTTGGCGGCCGAGGGTGTCACGCTCGACGCGGTGCTGGTGGCCGCCGGGGGAGGCGGGCTCAGCGGCGGCGTGGCGTGCGCAGTGAAGCAGATGAGCCCCACCACCGCGGTGTACGTGGTGGAGCCGGAGGGCGCCGACAGCCTCCATCGCAGCTTCCTCAGTGGCTCCCCGCAGTCCATCGAGTCGGTGCGCACCATCGCCGACTCGCTCGGTGCGCCGCGCGCCGAGCCCTACTCGTTCGCGCTGAACCGCCGGTTCGCCGACGAGGTGGTGCTGGTGTCCGACGCGCAGATCCGCGACGCGATGCGGCTGTTGTTCCGCTCGGCGAAGCTCGTCGTGGAGCCCGCCGGAGCCGCCGCACTGGCCGCGCTCATGTTCCCCCTGCGGGCGCGTCTCGACGGCGCCACGGTGGGCATCATCGTGTGCGGCGCNNCCGATTCGGCGGGATTCCTGCCCAGAAGCCGGGGCCGATCAGAGGAAGCCGAGGCGGGCGGCTTCGGACGTGAGGTGGTCGCGGTGGTCGGGGTGGGAGATGGCGATGAGCGCGCGGGTGCGCTCGCTGATGGTCTTCGAGCGCAGCTCGGCCACGCCGAACTCGGTGACCACCTTGTCGAC
>PMCN01000001.1 GCA_003154135.1 Acidimicrobiaceae bacterium | reverse complement strand
ATGTCGAACTCGGCCGACGGCTCGGTGAAGGGGAAGTAGCTGGGCCGGAGCCTGCTGGAGAAGCCCTCACCGAAGAACGAGCGGGTGAAGGCCTCGATGGTGCCGGCGAGATCGGCGAGCGTGATGCCGCGGTCGATCACCAGTCCCTCGATCTGGTGGAAGACGGCCAGGTGCGTGGCGTCGGTGGTCTCGTTGCGGAACACCTTGCCCGGCATGATCATGTAGATCGGCGGGGGCAGGGTCTGCATCACGCGGATCTGCACCGGTGAGGTGTGCGTGCGCAGCACCGTGCTGCCCGGTGCCCCGTGGTCGACGTAGAACGTGTCGTGCATGCTGCGTGCCGGGTGGTCGGGCGGCATGTTGAGCGCCTCGAAGTTGTACCAGTCGGTCTCCACCTCGGGGCCTTCGGCCACCTGGAACCCGAGACCGACGAACGCGTCCTCGAGCCGTTGCCACGCCTGGGTGACGATGTGGGCGTGACCGCGGGAGGGGCGGGTGAGCACCTCGGTGAGGTCGATGCGCTCGGCCTGCAGCTGCACAGACCGCTCGGCGCGGCGCAGCTCGACGGTGCGCGACTCGACGGCGGCAGCAACCGACGCGGTTGCCTCGTTGACCGCCTGTCCGGCGGCCTTCTTCTCGTCGACGGTGGGCAGCGAGCCGAGCCGAGTCTTGAACTCGGCGAACGGACCCTTCTTGCCCAACAGCTCGCTCTCCAGCGAACGAGCATCGGCCAGGGTGCTCACCCCGGCCACGCGGGCGACGGCTGCCTGTGCGGCAGCGCGGACTTCCTCGATCATCTTCTTCTCCACGGGTCGAAACGAAACTTGGGGACCGGATCCCCCGAGCGGCGTGGTGGCGTGACGCTCAGCGAGCAGCAGTCGGCGCACAACCCCGGCACACCCGGGGGCACCGAAATCGCTGCATCAGCTGCTGCGTCGCCATGGATGCCACCCTACCTCGCACGGCGCTGGCGGGCGACCTCGAATGCGATCACGGTGGCCGCCATCGCGACGTTGAGGCTCTCGGCAGCCCCGGCGTGAGGAATGGTGATCCACCCGTCGACCGGAGCATCGGGCGCCATCCCGTGCGCCTCGTTGCCGACGACCACGGCGACGGGACCGGTGAGGTCGGTGTCGGTGTGGGCCGCACCCACGTGCGACGAGGTGGCCAGCACGCGCAGCCCCGCGGTGCGCAGGTCGTGCAGGGCAGCCGTGACCACAGGGATGCGGAACAACGATCCGGCGGTGGCGCGCACCACCTTGGGGTTGAAGGCGTCGACCGACCCGGGCGTGAGCACCACGGCGTCGGCGCCTGCGGCCTCGGCCGAACGGATGATGGTGCCGACGTTGCCGGGGTCGGCGAGACGGTCGCCGACCATCACGAACGTGGCGCCGGGCGGGATGGTGAGGATGCGCTGACGCACCACTGCCAGCACCGGTTGGGGCGCCTCGGTGGAGGCCACGCGTTCGATGACGTTCGGCGCCAGATGGAACACGGGTGCCGCGCACGGCACCGCCTCGGCGCCCGGCGCCACGAACTGCGCCTCCACCTGCCAGCCGGCGGCCAGCGCCTGGGCCAGCAGACCGGCCCCCTCGACGACGAACACACCCTCGTCCGAACGCGCACTGCGGCGCCCCAGGAGGCGCCGCAGTCGTTGAACCTTGGGGTTCGAGTAGGTGAGCCCGGAGGCGTCGGGAGCGCTCAGAGCGCTGCCTTCGCCTGCTCGACCACGGCGCTGAACGCAGCGGCGTCGGTGACCGCCAGATCGGCGAGCATCTTGCGGTCGACCTCGATGCCGGCAGCGTTGAGACCGGCGATGAACCGGCTGTAGCTGATGTCGTTGAGGCGGCACGCNNCGGAAGGCGTACTGGCCGCTCTTCATGACCTGTTCGTTGGCCGCCCGAACCGAGCGGCTCTTGTTGCCGTAGTAACCCTTCGCCCGCTCGAGCACCTGCTTGCGGTGCTTCTTCGAGCCGACGGCACGCTTCACACGAGCCATGGTGATCTCTCCCTGTCGTTCTTGTCGTCAGTCGTTCTTGTCGTCAGTCGTTCGTGTTCGTTCAGCAGCCGCGGATCAGCGCTCGCCGAGGAGGCGCTTGATCTTCTTGGCGTCGCCCGGGTGCACCGCGACCATGCCGTCGAGGCGGCGGGTACGGGTGGAGGGCTTCTTCTCGAACAGGTGCTGACGGTTCTGCTGCAGTCGGCGCAGCTTCCCGGTACCGGTCTTGCTGAACCGCTTCGCGGCGGTCTTGCTGGTCTTCATCTTGGGCATGGTGATTTCCTGTGGTGTTCGACCCACCCGGAGGGCAGGTGCGAGATCGTGGTGGTCAGGTGGGATCGGGAGTGGGCTCGGTGGTGACCTGCGGCTTGGGCTCCGACTTCTTGACCGGAGCCTTCTTGTCGGGGGCGATGACCATGGTCATGTTGCGCCCCTCGAGCCGAGCCTGGGTCTCGACCTTGCCGGCTGAGCCGACTTGTTCGAGCACCGCGTCGAGGATCTTGGAACCAAGTTCCGGGTGGGCCATCTCGCGGCCTCGGAACTGCAGCGTCACCTTGACCTTGTGGCCCTCGGAGAGGAATTCCTGCATGTGCCGGACTTTGGTGTCGAGGTCACCCTTGCCGATCTTGGGACGCAACTTCACTTCCTTGACCGACACGTGAACGGTTTTCTTCCGCGACTCTTTGGCCTTCTGCGACTCTTCGTAACGGAACTTGCCGTAGTCCATGATGCG
>PMCN01000117.1 GCA_003154135.1 Acidimicrobiaceae bacterium | reverse complement strand
TTGGCGAACAGCACCGTGAACCACAGGAACGCCGCCACCAGACCGGCGAAGGTGTTCGCCTGGTTGGAGCTGGTGCCGAAGTCGCGGATGAACAGCGCGGTGGTGAGCACCGAGCCCACCTCGACGATGAACATCACGGGGTTCTTCGCCATCGATCGCGGGTTCAACTTCTTGAACGCGTCGAGCGACGCCGACTTGACGATGGCGGGGTCGAAGATCGACTTCGACGCTGCCGCCTTGGTACGTACCTTCGGGGGACGGTCGGGCTCCGTGGCCGGATTGCCGCCGGGGGAAGAGAGTGTTGCAGTCATGAGTGTGGCCCTTACATCACAGCGAGAGGTGTTCGAGGATCGGGCCCAGCGCGAGCGCCGGGAAGAAGGTGAGGCCGGCGACGATGAGGACGACGCCGGTGAGCAGGACGCCGAACAGGGCGTTGTGGGTGGGCATCGTGCCGCTGGTGGCGGGCACCCTCGGCTTCGCGGCCAACGACCCGCCGATTGCCAGTGCGGGAATGATGGTGAAGAACCGGCCCATCAGCATCGAGATGCCCTGTGTCACCGTGTACCACTGGGTGCCGGTGCCCTGGTAGGCGAAGGCCGAGCCGTTGTTGTTCGACGTCGATGCGTAGTTGTAGAGCACCTCCGACAAGCCGTGAGGGCCGGCCTGGTAGGTGACGGCCGACTTCACCACCACTGTCGCGGCAGCGAAGGTCAACAGCGCGAACGGCATGGCGAGGATGTAGAGCGTCACCAGCTTCATCTCCGATGCCTGGATCTTCTTGCCCAGGTACTCGGGTGTTCGTCCGACCATGAGCCCCGCGATGAACACCGCGAGGAGCGCCATCACGAGCACACCCGACAGGCCCACACCGACGCCGCCCGGCGAGATCTCACCGAGCATCATGTGCACCATCGGCATCATGCCGCCGAGCGGCGTGAACGAGTCGTGCATGCTGTTCACGGCGCCTGTGGACGTGCCCGTGGTAGGCCCGGCAAACATTCCGCTCCCAACGGCTCCGAAGCGGACCTCCTTGCCCTCCATGTTGCCGCCCGACTGAGCAGTCGACATCGATTGATCGACCGACAGGCTGGTGAGCCGGGAGTTGCCGTTCTGCTCCATGAGCATGGTGGCCGACGTGATGGCGATGAGGATGCCGGCCATCACGGCCAGGAGGAGGCGAGCCTGCTTCTTGTCCCTGACGAGGCAGCCGAAGGTGACCACCAGTGCGAGGGGGATGAGCAGGAGGAGGTAGATCTCCATGAAGTTGGTGAACCCGTTGGGGTTCTCGAACGGGTGTGCCGAGTTGGCGTTGTAGAAGCCGCCACCGTTGGTGCCGAGCTCCTTGATCGCTTCCTGCGACGCAACAGGGCCGCCCGGGATCAGCTGCGTGGTGAGTGCGTTGCCGTTGGCGTCCTTGTTGGTGACGTCGATGGTCGTGACCGCGGTGTGGCCGTGGAAGTTCTGCACGACGCCCTGCGACACCAGCACCACTGCGCCCACGAGTGCCAGGGGCACCAGGATGCGGACGATGCCACGGGTGAGATCGACCCAGAAGTTGCCGAGGTTCCGCGCCCCGGTGCGGCAGATGCCGCGAATCAGCGCGATCGCAATGGCGAGTCCGACGGAGGCCGAGACGAAGTTGTGCACGGCCAAGCCGAGCATCTGTGTGAGGTGGCTGACCGACACCTCACCCGAGTACCACTGCCAGTTCGTGTTGGTGAGGAAGCTGGCCGCGGCACTGAAGGAACCCATCGGCGACATGCCGACGCGATCCGTCGGGTTGAAGGGGAGCACACCCTGCAACCGCAACATCGCGTACAGCAGAAGGGCCGACAGCACCGAGAATGCCATCATCGAAGCGGCGTACACGTTCCATCGCTGCTCCTTCTTCGCATCGACGCCGCAGATGCGGTAGATCAATCGTTCCATGGGCAGGAACACGCGGTCGCCCGGCGCCGACCCGTCGGCGCGGGCGCCGAAGACGTTGGCCATGTAGCGGCCGAGCGGCGGGACCGTGATCGCGAGGAGAGCGATCAGCCCGACGAACTGGAGGACGTTCTGCCACGACATCAGAAGCGCTCCGGGAAGATGAGCACGGCGACCAGGTAGAAGAGCGCCGCGACGGCCAGACCGAGGCCGACCCAGTTGTCGTACGACTCGGCGGCGATCACAGGGTCACCTCTTCCGGCTGCTCGGCGGCATCGGCGATGGCGGTGTCGGGTTCATCAGGGCCGATGATCCGGTCGCACCACGCGATGTACGCGATGCAGAGTGCAGTGAACGCCAGAAAGATCGCGACGAAGATGACGTCCGCCATGGCTGCTCCTTTGATGGGTGGTGGATGGGCTACGAGCATGGATATCCCTGGCTCTGCGGTGTCGCAAGGGTCTTGATGCACTGTTAGCGAGGCATACGTGTTCTTTCACACGCTCTTCACGGCGCGGGCCGTTTCGGCAGCAGCGATCGTGCGATCGGCGTATGCTCCGCGTGGCGAGACGACATCGGGGGGTGAGCGTGCGCACGAGGAAGGCCATCGTCATCGCCGTGCTCACCGGGGTGGTGTCGATCACCAGCGCCGGATGCACCTCGAAGCTGGGCTCCGCCGGCGACGAGCCGACATCGTTGATGGTCCGGGCCCCTGCGTCGGCCGACGGCCTCACCACTGGCGGGCTGACCGCTGTGGGTGTGTTCCGCGTTGCGTTCGCGAACGCGAACGGATGCGTGGTGCTCCGCAACCAGAATGGCGGCGGCCACGACGTGCTCGCGGTCTGGCCCTCCGACTACGCGCTCCACGGCTCTGCCATCGTCGACGGTCAGCATTCGATCCGGGCAATCGACGGACAGCGAGCACGCGTCGAGGGCGGCTTCGTCGACGTGCCGGCCGACGGGAGCAAGTGTGGCGCCTCGAGTGCCTGGCAGGTGCGCACCACCTTCCTGTGCAACGAGGGGTCGGCCACCGTGGCGGCCGAATCCGACGATGCCTGCCTCGCGGGTCGGGCACAGGCGCCATGAGGCGTTCGTCTTAACGCGTCCTTAGCGCAGAATCCCCGATTCTTAGCGGTGGGATGACGCCACGCGATGGGGTTGTCGCATTGACTTGAACCTGTGATCTCTGAGGAACGCCTCACCCCTGACGCGCCCGCGCCCGAGGCGCCGAGCACGTCGTCCGCGTCACCGGCACCGGTGCTTCCCGAGCCCTTGTCGTACCGCTTGAAGTCCAAGCTGCTCGGCCCGCCGCTGCACAGCGAACGCCTCGAGCACGAGACCCTGGGCAAGCCGACTGCACTCGCCGTGTTCGCCAGCGACTGCATCTCGTCGTGCGCGTACGCGTCGGAGGAGATCCTCCACGTGCTGGTGCCGGTGATCGGTCTCGCCGCCTTCTCACTGGTCACGCCCATCACCATCCTGCTGCTGGTGGTGCTCAGCTTCCTCATCCTGAGCTACCGCCAGACCATCAAGGCGTACCCGTCGGCGGGTGGCGCGTACATCGTCACCCGCGANNGTGTGCCTCATCGCGTTCGGCAACCTCCGCGGCACGAAGGAGTCGGGGAAGTTGTTCGCCGCCCCCACGTACTTCTTCGTGCTCGTGATGGGAGCCTTGCTCGTCGTCGGGCTCGCCCGCGTGATCTTCGGGCACCTGCCCGTCCAGGCAGGCGATCAGGCAGGCATGCTCGTGCAGACGAAGCACCACGCCGACTGGATCTTCTACGGCGCCGGCATCATGATCTTCCTCAAGGCGTTCGCCTCCGGCGGCGCCGCGGTCACGGGCGTCGAGGCCATCAGCAACGGTGTGCCCGCGTTCCGCCCGCCCGCCTGGAAGAACGCCCGCGACACCCTCGTCTACATGGGCGCGTTGCTCGGCACGATGTTCCTCGGGCTCTCATTCCTGGCGTCGAAGGTGCACGCGTTCCCGTACGCGGGCGGCACCCCCACCGTGATCTCACAGGTGGGCAAGCTGGTGTTCGGCGAGTCGACCATCGGTCATGTGATGTTCTTCGCACTGCAGGCCGGCACGATGCTCATCCTCGTGCTGGCGGCGAACACCAGCTTCGCCGACTTCCCNNTTCATGCCCCGCCAGTTCATGGTGCGTGGTCATCGGTTGGTGTTCTCCAACGGCATCATCTTCCTGTCGGGCGCAGCCATCGTCACCCTGCTCGGCACCGGTGGCGAGGTGAGCCGGCTCATCCCGCTGTACGCGATCGGCGTGTTCACCAGCTTCACGCTCTCGCAGGCCGGCATGACCAAGCACCACTTCCGCCTGAAGGAGCAAGGCTGGAAGGTCGGTGCGTGGATCAACGGCATCGGCGCCATCCTCTCCTTCCTGGTGCTCATCATCGTCGCTTCCATGAAGTTCAAGGAGGGCGCGTGGGTCATCATGCTGCTCGTGCCGATCATGGTGGTCGGCCTGGTGCGGCTCAACAAGGCCTACGAGACCGAGCGCGAAGAGCTGCAGGAAGACGCGAGGGCCGCCGCGCAGGCACCCGTGATGCGCCGCCACTCCGTGGTGGTGCTCGTCGACGACCTCGATGCTGCGGCTGCCCGCGCCATGCAGTACGCCCGCACGCTGGGCAGCGACGACCTGCGCGCCGTGCACTTCGACCTCGATGCGTGGAAGACCGATCTGCTCATCGACGCGTGGAAGGAGCTCGGCCTGTCGCGATTCCCGCTCGACATCGTCGAATGCCCTGACCGGCGTGTGCCGCGTGCGGCCCTCGAGCTGGCGCACGAGCTGGTGTCCGACTCCCGCACCGAGCTCACCGTTCTCATCCCGCGTCGTGAGTACACCAAGTGGTGGCACCGCATGCTGCACGACCGGTCATCGAACCCCCTCGCCGCGTCGCTCGCCGACATCCCGCACTGCAACGTCACCATCGTGCCGTACCACCTGGGGGCACACACCGCTGAACTCGAGGCAGAGCGCGTGCACGCCGCCGCGATCGCGAACAACGGCAACGGCAACGGCAGCAGCCGCGCACACGTCGGCAACGCCGCACCGCACATCGACCTCGCCGCGCTGCCCGCCGAACGCGTCCGGATCCGTTCGCTCGACGACCGAAATCGGGCCACCATCGCAGGGCGCGTGAAGTCGGTGCGCGTACAGCCCTGGAGCGGCACGCCCAGTCTCGAATGCACCCTCGCCGACGAGACAGGCAGCATCACCGTTGTGTTCTTCGGACGCCGCAGCGTCGGAGGTGTGCGCACCGGCACGGTGATGTCCGTCACCGGAGTCGCCGGAAGCCACCATGGCATGAAGGCCATCCTCAACCCGGCGTACACCATCATTTCCACGCCCACCATGCCGGAGTCACCGAGCGAACATCACTAGACGCGGCAGACTGGGCACCGTGGCTCGTGGCACCCTGCGCATCTACCTCGGTGCGGCGCCGGGCGTGGGCAAGACCTTCGCCAT
>PMCN01000195.1 GCA_003154135.1 Acidimicrobiaceae bacterium | reverse complement strand
ACCTTCGCCATGCTCAACGAGGGCCGCCGCCGCGCCGAGCGCGGCGGCGACGTCGTGGTCGGCTTCGTCGAGACCCACGGTCGCGTCAACACCTCCGAGCAGATCGGTGCGCTGCCCGTCATGCACCGCCAGCAGGTGCCGTATCGCAACACGGTGTTCGAGGAGATGGACGTCGACGAGGTGCTCGACCGTCGGCCCGGCGTGGTGCTCGTCGACGAGCTCGCCCACACCAACACCCCTGGCATGCGCCACCCCAAGCGGTGGCAGGACGTGGAGGAGCTGCTCGAGGCGGGCATCGACGTCATCTCCACCGTCAACGTGCAGCACCTCGAGTCGCTGAACGACGTCGTCGAGCGCATCACCGGAGTCGCCCAACGAGAGACGGTGCCCGACTCGTTCGTGCGCGCCGCCGACCAGATCGAGCTGGTCGACATGAGTCCCGAAGCGCTGCGCCGGCGAATGGCGCACGGCAACATCTACCCGGCCGAGAAGGTCGATGCCGCGCTGGCCAACTACTTCCGTCCGGGCAACCTCGGCGCCCTGCGCGAGCTGGCGCTGCTGTGGGTGGCCGACCGCGTGGAGGAGACCCTCCAGGACTACCTCGCCGACCACGGCATCACCACCACGTGGGAGACACGCGAGCGCGTGGTGGTCGGACTCACCGGTGCGCCCGGCGGCGATCACCTCATCCGTCGCGGCGCGCGCATGGCGGGCCGTCTGCGCGGCGACCTGGTCGGCGTGCACGTGGGCAGCGCCGACGGTCTCTCGAGCAGCACCGGCGACCACCTCGAACGCCAGCGGGCGCTGCTGGTCGAGCTGGGTGGCAGCTACCGCGAGGTGGTCGGCGACGACGTGGCCACTGCGCTCGGCGCGTTCGCCGAGGCCGAGCAGGCCACGCAGGTGGTGCTCGGCGCCACTCGCCGGTCGCGATGGTCGGAGCTCATGCGTGGATCGCTCGCCAGCGAGGTGCAGCGGCGCCTGCCCGGGGTCGACGTGCACCTCATCTCCACCGCCGAGCCCGAGCACCTCGGCCGCCCCACCCTGCCGCTGCGGCGAGGCGGACTCACGGCGGTGCCCCGCGCACGCGAGATGGCCGCGTGGCTGGTCTGCCTCGTCGGCTTCCCGCTCATCACGCTGATGCTGGTCAACCTCCACCGCCACCTCAACCTCAGCAGCGCGCTGCTCGTCAACCTGGCGCTGGTGCTCGTGGTGTCGGCCATCGGCGGCATCCGGCCCGGCGTGTTCGCCTCCGTCGAATCGTCGTTGCTCACCAACTGGTTCCTCACCCCGCCGGTGCACACGCTCACCATTGCGAAGACCGACAACGTGGTCGCGCTCGGCGTGTTCATCGCCGTCGCCATCAGCGTCAGCACGCTCGTCGACCGCACGGCCCGGCAGTCGCGCGAGGCGAGGCGCGCACGCGCCGACGCCACGGCGCTCGCCCGCTCCACCGGGTCGATCATCGCCGCCAGCGACCCCCTGCCCGATCTCGTCGATCAGCTCCGCACCCTGTTCGGCATGGAGTCGGTGGCCGTGCTCGACCGGTCGGGCGACGGGTGGACCATCAACACATCGGCGGGCAGCAACCCGCCGGCGTCACCCGAGGACGGAACCGCCATCGCGCTCGACGACGTCGGTGCGACGCAACTCGTGCTCCGCGGACGAGCGGTCACCGGCGACGACCTCGGTGTGCTGCGGGCCTTCGGCGACCAGGTCTCACTCGCGCTCGAAGCACGCCAGCTGCGCCGCGACGCGCAGACCATCGAGGCGTTGTCGGAGTCCAATGCGCTGCGCACCGCGTTGCTGCAGGCCGTCTCCCACGACCTGCGCACGCCGCTCGCGTCGATCAAGGCCTCGGTGACCGGTCTGATGGTGGGCGACGTGGGGTTCACCGTCGACGAACGGGCCACCCTGCTGTCCACCATCGACACCAGCGCCGACCGCCTCGACCGTGTGATCGGCAACCTGCTCGACATGAGCCGCCTGCAGGCCGGCGCCACGCGACCGGCGCTGACGCCGAGCCCGATGGAAGAGGTGGTGGCCGCGGCGCTCTCCGCGCTCGACGCGCCGCACGATCGAGTGCTCGTCGATGTCAGCGAGGAGCTGCCGCTGGTGCTCACCGATCCCGCGCTGCTCGAACGAGCGGTGGCCAACCTCGTGTCGAACGCCCTCACCTGGAGCCCCCTCGACCGAACCGTGCGCATCGAGGCCGCGAAGGTGGCAGGCCATGCCGAGCTGCGCGTCATCGACCGCGGGCCCGGAATACCGATGGTCGACCGCGAGCGCGTGTTCGAGCCGTTCCAACGCCTCGGCGACCGCTCGGGCGACGCCGGCGCCGGCCTCGGGCTCGCCATCGCCAAGGGCTTCGTCGAGGTCATCGGCGCACGCCTCGAGCTCGACGACACCCCCGGTGGGGGCAGCACGTTCACCATCATCCTTCCCATCGCCGACCACATCGCCGACCACGCCGCCGATCACATCGCCGACGACATCGCCGACCACAGTCAGGAGCCGACATGACCCGCATCCTCGTGGTCGACGACGAGGCACAGATCCGCAAGGCGCTCAGCGTCAACCTCACGGCCCGCGGGTACGAGGTCGACCTCGCCGCAACGGGCGAGGAGGCACTGGCCCAGGCCGCCGCGCACCACCCCGACCTCGTGCTGCTCGACGTCGGCCTGCCCGGCATCGACGGCGTGGAGGTGGTGGAGGGGCTGCGCGGCTGGACCACGGTGCCGATCATCATGCTCTCCGTGCGCGACAGCGAGGCCGACAAGGTGCGCGCGCTCGACGCCGGCGCCGACGACTACGTCACCAAGCCGTTCGGGATGAACGAGGTGCTCGCCCGGCTGCGCGCTGCACTTCGGCGGCACCAGCCCGTTCCGGAGCAGCCGGTCGTGGGCACTGCTGCGTTCAGCCTCGACCTCGCGCAGAAGACGGCCACGTTCGCCGACGGCGAGCACGCCCACCTCACCCCCACGGAGTGGGCCATCGTCGAAGCCCTCGTGCGTCACCCGGGCCGGCTGGTCACCCAGCGTCAGCTGCTGCAACAGGTGTGGGGACCGCAGTACGAGCACGAGACCAACTACCTGCGCGTGCACCTGGCGGCCATCCGCAAGAAGCTCGAGCCCGAGCCCGGCCGACCCCGCTACTTCGTCACCGAGCCCGGCATCGGCTACCGCTTCGAACCCGACGCGCTGCCGTGATCCGCGAGCCCTGATCAGGGGCGCAGGCCGCCGGGTGGGGTCTCGTCGCGGTCGAGCCACTTGTGCGGGGTCTGCGGCGCCGGGGCGGTGGCCAGCGCGATCGCGTCGTCGACTGTCCTGGCCCGTTGGGCCAGCATGCGATGAGCCGGGCGCAGGAAGCCGGACTCGGTGGCGCGGTCCATCCAGGTGAGCAGCGGTTCCCAGAACCCCTCCACATCGAGCAGCACGATCGGTTTGGCGACGATGCCGAGCTGGTTCCAGGTGAGCATCTCGGCGAACTCGTCGACGGTACCGAAGCCGCCCGGTAGCACGATGAAGCCGTCGGCGAGCTCGCACAGGCGGGCCTTGCGGTCGTGCATCGAGGTCACCACCTCGAGCCGGGTGAGATCGCGGTGCGCCACTTCGGCGCTCACCAGCTGCTCGGTGATGACCCCGATCACCTCGCCGCCTGCCGCCATCGCGGCGTCGGCAGCCACACCCATCAGCCCCACGCTGCCGCCGCCGTAGACGAGGCCGATGTCGCGGTTGGCCAGCGCCGTGCCCAGGTGCTGCGCGGCCTCAGCGTACGCCGGCAGGGTGCCTGCGTTGGAGCCGCAGTAGAGGCAGAGGCGGACGGTCATCCCCCGCACTCTGGCACACCCTGGCGTGACATCTGTCGGCCGATTCCCTCCGGGCACCGTTGGGACCTCGACGACTACCGTTCGGTAACCTCGCGGGCATGAGCGACAGCACCACCCCTGCCCCCTCCGGTCTGGCCGCGCCCGATCTCGCCGCCGCGGCCGACGTCATCGAGCTCGCGGGCAACGTGGTGGGCAAGGCCGTGCGCCACCTCGCCGCCAACGGTGGCCCCGACGTGCACCAGGTGCTCGCCTACGACCTCGCACACGCCGCCGCCCAGGTCGAGACCGCGCGTGCGTTGCTCGACTACGGCGTCAAGGGCGACACCGAGGCCCGCCTCACCTGTGCCTTCACCGCCGACATGGTGCACGACCTCATCACCCGCCTCTGCGGACGCGAGAAGGGGTGGGGGCTCGATCCGGCGCCGATGCGCACCGCGCACCCGTTCCTCGATGCCTACCGCACCCCCGAGTACGTGGCGTCGTTCGCGCGGACCCAGGGTCCGCGCCACCTGGCCGACGACATGGCGATGGTGGGCGACGCGTTCCGCAGCTTCGCCGAGAAGGTCATCAAGCCCCAGGCCGAGCACGTGCACCGGCACAACGCCGACGTCCCCGAGGAGATCGTGCAAGGTCTCGCCGAGATGGGCGCATTCGGCCTCAGCGTGCCCGCCGAGTACGGCGGCTACAGCGAGGGCGGCGAGCACGAGTACATCGGCATGGTGGTGGCCACCGAGGAGCTGAGCCGTGGTTCGCTCGGCATCGGCGGCTCGCTGATCACCCGACCCGAGATCCTCACCCGCGCCCTGGTGAAGGGCGGCACCGAGGCGCAGAAGCAGCACTGGTTGCCCAAGTTGGCGGTGGCCGAGGTGATGCCCGCAGTGGCGGTCACCGAGCCCGACTACGGCAGCGACGTCGCCAACCTGAAGGTCACGGCCACCGCGGCCGAAGGCCCTGGTGGCGAGCCCGGCTACGTCATCAACGGCGTGAAGACCTGGTGCACGTTCGGCGCCCGAGCCGATGTGCTCGCGCTCCTCGCCCGCACCGAGGCCGGGGTGAAGGGTCACAAGGGTCTCAGCCTGTTCATCGTCCCCAAACCTCGCGGCGAGGGGCACGGCTTCGAGTTCGTGCAGGACGTCACCGTCAACGGGTCGCAGGGCAAGATGGAAGGTCGGGCGATCGACACCATCGGCTACCGCGGCATGCACAGCTACGAGATCGCGCTCGACAACTGGTGGGTGCCGGCCGACAACCTCGTGGGCGGCGAAGAGGGCCGCGGGAAGGGCTTCTACCTGCAGATGGCCGGCTTCGAGAACGGGCGCCTGCAGACCGCGGCGCGCGCCGTCGGCGTGATGCAGGCCGCTTACGAGGCCGCACTCGACTATGCGCAGAACCGGGCCGTGTTCGGCTCCAACATCATGGAGTACCAGCTCACGCAGGTGAAGCTGGGTCGCATGGCGATCCTCATCCAGGCCGGCCGCCAGTTCGCCTACTCCGTCGCCCGCATGATGGCCAAGGGAGAAGGCAGCGCCGAGGCCGCGATGGTGAAGGCCTACGTCTGCAAGGCGGCAGAGTGGGTCACGCGCGAAGCGATGCAGATCCACGGCGGTTTCGGCTATGCCGAGGAGTACGCGGTGTCGCGACTGTTCGTCGACGCGAGAGTGCTCAGCATCTTCGAAGGCGCCGACGAGACCC
>PMCN01000242.1 GCA_003154135.1 Acidimicrobiaceae bacterium | reverse complement strand
AGCCGAACAGGGTGAGGCAGGCGTGCAAGACGTCGCTGAACGCATCAATTCGAGCGAGCGCCTGTGCCTGTAGCTGGGCCTGGCTGAACACGGCGAGACTCCGGTCGGCGCCGAGCAGGCGAGGCGCTTCGAGGAGGTGGCCGATGGCAACGAGGAAGACCGCCGCGTACGCCAGTCTCAACACTGCTGCGAGCGATGAGACACGTGCGTTCGTCGTCTTGAACACGTGATAGAGCGCCCAGGCCACGACGATGTCGAGGACGACGACGGTGATCAGGCTGACGACGCCAAGCCGGAACAGGGTCTCCGAGCCCCTGATGTCGATCGCTGTGCGTGACGCGTTTCCAGGTGTCACCAATCCTTTGACGGCTACGAGGTAGCCGAAGCCGGATAGTGCGGCCATGAGCAGAAGGCCGACACCTGCGATGACGCCGGCGTGACGGACGAGGTTGTGCTCGTCATCGCGTCCGGCCGGCGTGTCGGTCGCTTCAACGATCAGGGTCGGTGGGACGACGTGAGTGCGGTACCGCGTCGGTTCTTCGGGGATCGTGGACATGGGTGTGTGCTCCGTGTGTAGTGATCCCGAGTTCGGGACCGGCGAGAGAGTGAGGCGACACCGGCTCGTCACCGGTGCGGTTCGGACCGATGTCCGATCCAGCCGAGGTGGGTGTGCTGGAAGTGGTCGCCGTACTTCAGGCCGTAGCCCATCAATCGGTCGAAGCCGATGTGAGCGAGCCATACCAACGCGATCGCGATCAGTGACAGCCAGTGCTGCCACCAGCCAACACCGACGAGCGCTGCCGGTATCAGGGTGGCGTGGGCCACGTTGTAGAGGATGGCGCCGACGCGTGTTCCGCCGAGATACCCGACCATGAGCAGATCCGGGAGCAACACGGTGATGGCGACGAGCCACCAACTGCGACCCGACGCTGCGAACGCGATCAGCGCACCGACGAACAACGTGGCGCCTTCGAGCCGCAACCACAGTCGAGGGGCGCCGTGGACGGTTCCGGGACCAATGGTGGTCGAGTCGACGATGGGTGCTGCGGTGGTCATGACGTGGCCCAGTCGGCGAGACCGACGACGAGACCGGCAAGGAGACGGTCGAAGCTTCGATCGATGTCCGCGGGAAGCCCGAACGCCCCTCCCGCTTCGAGCGTCACGAAGCCGTGGAGCACCGCTCGCAGCGCTCGGATCGCGTCGATCGCGTCGTCGCCCTGCAGCCCGATGCTCGACATGATCTCGAAGGCGACCTTGGTGATCTCGATGCTCGCTGCTTCGTCATCGGCATCGCCGGACGCGGGGGCCCGGACGGTGGCGGCGTATCGGCCGGGATGAGCGGCTGCCCATTTCCGGTAGCTGAGCGACATCGACGTGATCGCGGCGCCGCCGGCTTTGCCGACGGCCGATCGGGCCATCACACCGGCAAGCTCGAGCTTGGCCCGCACCGCAATGCTGCGACGCAGATCGTCCATGCCGTCGATGTGCTTGTACAGCGACGGCTGCCTGACACCGAGCCGGGCAGCAAGCGCGGCCAAGGTGAGGGGGGTGGCGTCCGGCTCGTCGATCATCCGCTCGGCCGCTTCGACCACGATTGTGTTCGTCAGACCGGCCCTAGGCACGAGCGGTCACCGCGTTCAGGAAGGACACGACCGCCGGGATCACGACGCCTGGCTGCTGCGAGTGCGGATAGTGGCCGGCGTCCGCCACCATCACGACCTCACCGTGGAGCGCGTGTGCGAGCCACGACGCCTCCGCCGCAGGATCGGGGAAGTCGGGGTCCCGATCGCCCATCACCACGAGCGAAGGTGCCGACACCATCGCCAGACATGCCTCGGAGGGGTCGTGGTTGGTGCGGGTGGTCAATGAGAACGACTTGGCGTACCCGGGCCGACGCAGACTCGCCACCACTCGACCGCGGTGCTCGTCGAAGTCGACGGGCCGCTGCCCTGCATACAACTTGGGCATGTACGACTTCCACGCCGTCGCCGCCCACAGGGGCGCCATCGCCACCCGGAGCATGACCTTCTGCGTCGCACTCACCACACCGTTGCGGACGAAGGGCCCGATCAGCACCAGGCCGCTGACCAACTCCGGCCGATGAGCCGCTCCCATCACCGCCGACCCGGCGCTCATCGAGTTCCCGACCACGACCGCCGGCCCGCCGAGCTCCTCGATCAGCGCAAGTACGTCGCTCGAGGTCTCCGCATCGCCGTACGACGTGAACGTCGTGTCGCTGTCGCCGTGGCCTCGCAGATCCACCGCGGCGACTCGGAAGCCGGCGGTCACCAGTGCGGGAGCGACGAAGCGGTAGGTCGAGCGAAGGTCGCCCATTCCTGGAACCAGCACGACCAGGGGGCCGTGACCTGCCACTTCGTAGCCGATCCTTCCCTCTGGGCGATTCAGGAAGAGTGTCGCGGGGGCGATTGTGGAAGCGGTCGTTGTCATGAGGCTAGCTTAGCTAGCCAATTAGCTAATGTCAATAGCTCAAGTGGGACCGGCGAGTCAGCGGCTGCTTGCCCACGGGCACGGCTAGGGTCGAAGCATGAGCATCGAAGACGTCGGTCCCCGTCCCCAGGCGTTCAACCTGGAGACCGAGACGCTCGCGAACGCGAGCTACCGCACCGTGGCCTGGAGCGGTGAATACCTGCAGGTCACCCTGATGTCGATTCCGGTCGGCGGCGACATCGGCCTGGAGATGCACGGTGACACCGATCAATTCATTCGGCTCGACCGCGGCCGCGGCCGAGCCCAGATGGGGCCTGGCAAGGAAGAACTGACCTTCGACCAAAAGGTGGCCGACGGTTGGTGCGTCATCGTTCCAGCGGGCAGTTGGCACAACATCACCAACATCGGCGACGAACCGATGCAGGTGTACACCATCTACGCGCCGCAGCACCACAAGCCGGGCAAGGTGCACCAGACCAAGGCAATCGCCGCCGCCGACGCCGACGACGAACCCGCCGACTGGTCCAACCAACCAGGCCCGGTCGCAGACCAGCACGCCTGACAGTCGAGGCCTCTTCGAGCGGATGGTAGTTTCGGCGCAAGATGCACGCCTACCGATTGCCGATTCCGGCGGTTCCGGTGTGGCGTCGACGGGTCATTGCGTTGGTACTCATGGTGCTCGTCGCCGTCGCCGCAACCCCTTCGTCCGCGCGCGCCGCGGCGCCCTACGACCCACGCGGCACCTGGAACGCCGTCTTCGATTGTCAGACCGGTTGGTGCACTGGGCGACAGTTCAAGCGGGTCGTCGACATCACCCAATGGGATCCGACGACGGGCGCGTTCTCCGGCACTCTTGCGCACGGAACCTTCTCGGGCACCGTGTCGGGTTCGTCGATCACAGCCACCTCCACCGACCTCGATCCGGCCATCAGCTCGAAGCCGATCAACGAGCAGTTCACCCTCGTCGTCTCGCCCGATGGGCTCACGTGGTCCGGGCGNNCCCGGCGACGACCCCTGCCACTCCCGGGACATCACCACCCACAGTGCCCGACACGATCGGTGTGGCGATCGGCGGCAACGGTGGCGGCCAGCCGACGGGCTCGACCACCACCACGACCGCCGTAGCCCGCCCATCGGCGGTCTCCACCGACGGGCGCCGCTCGACGTTCATCGGGTTGCCCAGCCCGAGCCAGGCGCTGACTCTGAAGAACGTCGCTCTGGCCGGGTTGCTGTCGGTTGTACTGATGCTGATCGTGATGTTTCCGAGCACGCTGTTCAACAACACCCTCGAGGCGAACATCGAGGTCGTTCGCAACTGGTTCCCGCGGTGGATGCGGGGCATGATCGACACAACGCCGACGATCGCCGTGACAGCCGACGCCGGCACACACCCAGGCGCTGAGCCGGAGGGGGCGCCCGCTGCCGCGCGCACGCTCACCAAGCATCCGTTCTGGCGATCGTGGCCCGGCTTTGTGAGCTACATGGCGATCGCCGCTCTGCTCTACAGCTTCACGCAACCAGGGTGGGGCCTCAACGACGCCACCGCCTCCACGCTCCTCGGCTTCGTGATCGGTCTCTCGGTGAGCACCTTCACCGGCATCGCGACCGCCCGCACCTATCTACGGCGTTACGGCAAGGTCGACGGGCACATGGAGGTCGAGATCGCCACGCTTGCGTTCGCGATCCTGTGCGTGGTCGCCTCCCGGCTGGCCAACTTCACACCCGGCTACTTCTATGGCGTGCTCGCCGGCTACATCCCGACCACCCACAAGCCGAGCAACGATGACAGCCGGCGGATGAAGGTGCGGGCGCTGCAGCTCACGTTCGTGTTGGCCATAGCCGGTTGGGTGCTGTTCACCCCGCTGCAGCACGTGGCCGGGCACCCTGGCTTCTTCAATGGCCTCCCGCTGTCGCTCGCCGGCGGCTTGGTCACTGGAGCGGTGGAGACCATCGTGATCGGCCTGATTCCCATCACGTTCCTGCCTGGGTACGCCCTCAAGCAGTGGAACGCGAAGGTGTGGGCGGTGAGCTACATCGCCGGTGCTTTCCTGTTCTCACTCGTGCTGCTGCGCCCCGGCCTGGTCGGCGCTCACGAGGCATCTGTTGTCTGGACGCTCGGAGTCGCGACGTTCTTCGCCGTCTGCTCGGTGGCGTTCTGGTGGTACTTCCGCCAGCGCGCGGAGCGCCTGAAGGTCGTTCAGCCGACAACACCGGCCTGACGCAAGGCGACGTTCGACCCTGGCGTCGGGTGGCGATGGTGGGTAGACCTGAAGGTGGTGCCGGCCTCACCGGCTGTGCGCCGTGACTCCGGAAGGAGACGCCATGAAGACGGTCGTCGTGTACGAGTCCGTGTACGGGAACACCCACCAGGTGGCCGAGTGCATTGCCGAGGTTGCTCGCACGAAGGGCGAGGTCATGGTGGTGCCGGTGAGCGGCGCGACCGAGGAGGTGGTCGCCGGGGCCGACATGTTGATCGTCGGCGGCCCGACGCATGTGCACGGGATGACCTCGGCGACGACCTGGCGTGGGGCAATTGCCGACGCGGAGAAGAAGCACCTGCAGCTCGACCCGGATGCGGTGGGGATGGGACTGCGTGAGTGGTTCGACGGGCTCGGCACGCAGCAGCACGCTCGGGCCGTGGCGTTCGACACGCGCTTCGACGGCCCTGTGGTGTTCACGGGTCGGGCGGCCAAGGGCATCAGCAGGCGCCTCGACGAGCACGGCTTCGCGCTGTGCGCCGGCCCGGAGAGCTTCCTGGTCGACAAGGCCAATCACCTGATCGCTGGTGAGGCCGAGCGCGCTCGCCGCTGGGCGGCCGACGTCCTCGAAACGGTGTGACTGGCGAGGGCCGTCCGACTCGCATGAGTCAGCCCGGTACTCCCTACGGCTGTTCCTCGGGAAGCAGGAACAGTTCGTCCGGGTAGCACCAGGCCCAGGATTCGCCGGGTTGGACTGAGCGAACCAGCGGGTGACGCGTCTGGTTCCAGTGGTGGGTGGCGTGTCGTCGTGGAGAGCTGTCGCAGCAGCCGACGTGGCCACAGCTGAGGCACTGCCGCAGGTGGACCCATTGGCTGCCTTCGCGGATGCAGTCGGGGCACTCGAGGCGTGGTGGGGCGAGAGGGTGGTGGTCGTCGTCGGTGAGGTGCTGGCAGGAGGCGGTGGTCGGGTTGCCGTCGGCGTCGCCGGCGATGTGCCAGGTGTGGTCGGTCATGGGCGGGTTGCTCCTGCTGCGCGAGATGGAAGACTCAGGCTGATGAAGATCGGGTCGTCGGGAGCCGTCGGTCGATCTCACGGTCATGATGGCACTCGTTCAGGGGATGGTCGTACCGGCACACCAGCGCGGCAGCGAGGAGCTCACGTGCGTGCTGGAGCTTCAGAGGTCGTTGCCGGCGTAGGAGAGGTTGAAGCTCTTGTTGGCGAGTGGGAAGTCGGGCACGATCGTGTCGCCGGCGATCGCGACCGGGAGTGCGGGCCAGTTGAAGAACGATGGGTCGACGATCTTGACGCGCGACAGGTTGCCGCTGGTGTCGACTTCGATGCGGTGGGCGATGGTGCCTCGCCATCCTTCGACGAGTCCGACGCCGTACCGGGGGCCGTCGAGCGGGTTCAAGGGGCTGCTGTAGTCGCCTGGATGAACCTGTCGCAGCAGTCCGACGATGAGTTCGACCGAGCAGTCGATCTCGGCCACACGGATCTTGAATCGGGTCATCACGTCTCCGTCGGGGAGGACGGGCACTGTCAGGTGCTCGTGGACATCGATGAAGGGGTGGTCGCGGCGGGCGTCGATGTCGAGGCCTGAGGCGCGGGCGACGTATCCGAGGGTTCCGATCTGTGCTGCGTCGTCCTTGGCGAGTACGGCGGTGCCGGTGAAGCGGTCGACGACGGTGGTGTTGGCCATCATGATGTCGACGATCTCGTGGACGTCGGCTCGAATCTCGTGCAGCGTCGTCGCGTCGGGCAGCCACTCGACTCGCGACCCCCCGGGGAAGACTCCGCCTCGCAGCAGTCGGTGGCCGGTGATGCGAGCGTTGAGGCGCAGCAACTGCTCGCGGATGCGCATGGTGTGGGCATGGGCGATGCCGAAACCGACGTCGTTGCCCATTGCGCCGAGATCGGTGACGTGGTTGTAGATGCGTTCGAGCTCGAGCAGGATCGCCCGTATCAGCTGTGCCTCGGGCGGCGGCGTACATGCCGCGGCGTCCTCGACG
Organism: Acidimicrobiaceae bacterium; assembly: GCA_003154135.1. Classification (GTDB taxonomy): domain Bacteria; phylum Actinomycetota; class Acidimicrobiia; order Acidimicrobiales; family Ilumatobacteraceae; genus UBA668. The sequence continues at coordinate 13,846 of PMCN01000242.1, read as the reverse complement.
GCGAGGCAATAGGTGAGGTTGTGACCCACGGCGCTGTCGCCCGAGATTCGCTCCGCGAGTTCGACACCGCGATCTGGGAGCCGACCCTCGAAGAGTCGTTCGATGCCCTTGTGGACGAACCACAGGCGGGCCTTGACGTTGAGGATCGTCTCGCCGACGACAGAGAAGCGGAAGTGCCCGGGTTCGATGATGCCGGCGTGCACCGGACCGACGGGGATCTCGTAGACCCCGGGTCCTTCGACGGTGAGGAACGGGTAGGACTCGGTTTCGTTGTCGAACGACGGCGGTGGGCCTGCGTCGTGGCGCATCGGGTGCCAGCCGGCAGGCCAGTGCTGGTGAAGGACAAGGCGGGCGGGTTGGTGATGCCCGGTGACGCGGATGCCGAACAGGTCCTGCATCTCGCGTTCGAAGCGGCCCGCGGTGAACGACACGTCGGAGAGGCTCGGCAGTACTGGGTCGTCGATGGGGAGGCGGACGTGGATCTCGACGCGGGTGTCGGGTGGCCCGGCGACCAACAGGTACACGACGCGGATCGATGCTGCAGGGTGTCCGTCGTCGGCGAGGTCGTGGTGTGCGGCGATGAGCGCGAGGCGGTATCCGGCCGACGTGAGGACGTTGAAGTTGACCGCGAGGTCTGCGACGTCGGCGTCGACGACCGAGTCGGCTCGGCCGGGAATCGCGGGACTGGTCATCGTGCGAGCACCTCCGCAGCCGTGTGGAGCAGCTTTGAGATCGGCCAGATCGTGATGCCGATCGCCGCTGCCATGATCAGCCCTGCGACAAGTGGGATGCGTGCGGTGAGTGAGGTGACGTGTGACGCCGAACCATGCGGGATGGCGGATTCTCCGCCGCTGCCGGCCAGCATGTTCAGCACGTGCACCAGCACCGCCGTGAAGATGGCGAGCATCAGCACCAAGGCGATCGCGAGCGCCCACGCGAGCCCGTCGTCCACTCCGGCGCGGACGATCGCGATCTCGCTGGCGAGGATGCTGAACGGCGGCAGGCCGAGCAGCGCGAGCAGGCTGACACCGAAGGTGGCGGCAATGAAGGGCCGTTGGTGCAGCAGTCCGCGGACGCCGTCGATGCGGGTGGTGCCGGTCGCGAAGAGCATCTCGCCGGTGGTGCTGAAGGCGACCGATTTGGCGAGCCCGTTGCCGATCATGTGCAACAGTGCCGCGACCATCGCGAGTGGTGAGCCGATGGCCGCAGCAAGCGCGATGAGCCCCATGTGTTCGACGCTCGAGTAGGCGAGAAGACGTTTGTAGTCACGTTGGGTGACCATCAGCGACGCCGCGGTGAGCAGTGACATCAAGGCCGCGATGAGCAGCAGGGTGCGCGCATAGTGGGGGCCGAGCGCGATGTCGGCGATCACCTTGAACCTCAACAGTGCGTACATCGGCATTGTCGAGAGCACTCCAGCCATCAGCGCCGCCGCCGGGGCAGGTGCTTGGCTGTAGGCGTCGGGGAGCCAGGAGTGCAGCGGTGCCAGCCCGGCCTTGGTGCCGTACCCGACGATCACGAAACCGATCGCGACGCGCATGGCGCCGGGATCGAGGTGCGGGGCGCGTGCGACGAGGCTGCTCCAATTGAGTGCTGTCGACGCGTCGCCACCACTGTGCCGGGAGACGAAGTAGACGAGCACCGTTCCCATCAGCGCCGTCGCGACGCCCACGGAGCCGAGGACGAGGTACTTCCACGATGCTTCGACCGAGGTGCGATCGCGACGGTGCCCGACGAGCAGCACGGTGGCGATGGTGGTCGTCTCGATCGCGACCCAGAGAACCCCCAGGTTGTCGGCGATGACCACCACGCACATCGCGGCGATGGTCAGTTGCATCAGGGCGGCGAACAGGCGAGCTCGCTGTGGGGTCGTGGACCCGGTCGTCAACTCGGTACGCAAGTAGGCGACGCTGTACACGCTGCTGATCGTCCCGACGACGCCGATCAGGACGACCATGAGGGCGCTCACGGCGTCGACGCGGAACTGGCCTGCAACGGTGGTGACCGGCCCGTTGTCGACGACGTGTACGGCGACGGCGATCCCGAAACCGATGGTGGTGAGGCACGAGACGGTGGGCAGCCACATCGTTGCGGGCCGCCAGCCGACGGTGGCGATGAGCGCTGCAACAAGGGCCGGGACGATGGGGAGGAGCACGATCAGCGGGGCCATCAGTCGCGCAGCTCNNCCGAGCTCGACGGCGAGTGGCACCCCGGAGGTTCCGAGGAACATCACCAGTGCGATGCCGTTGTCGAGCATCAGGACGCCCATGATCTGCAAGACGGCCTTGCGCCGGGTGACGATCACCAGCATGCCGATCAGCATCACTGCGATGCCGAGCGGGAGCGCCCGCACCTGCGGGGTCGACGACAAGGCCACGACGTCACGGGTGGTGGCGTAGGCGACCAAGGTGAGCCCGGACGCTGCCAGCAGTGCGGCGGGCACGTTGATCAACGACTCGACTTCGCGATGCTCGTCGCCGGCGCGGACCGCGCGAAGGATCAGCCCGGGGAGCACCACCCCGCGAAGGGCGAACACCATCAGTGCGATCAGTACCAGTTCGGTCTCGTGTTCATAGAGGCCGATCACCAGCGCGACCGCAGCCAACGCAATGCCCTGCATGGCGATCACCCACGTCACTGTGACAAGCCGGCGCAGCCACAGCGCGGCGAAGCCCGTGACGAGAACGAGGCCCGCGGCAAGGTCGAGCAGTTGCACGAACCGGGTGGTGCTCATCGGACGCTCATACGAGGAAGAACGACACGGTGACGGCCAAGAAGGCGAGGACGAATGANNAGTGGCTGCGCCGTGGTGGCGATGCCCCACGGGAAGAACAGGTTGGCGAGCAGGCCGAGGAACACCACGAGCCGTAGGTGTGCGGCGAGCTCCACCAGCGCGAGGTCGGGTCCGGAGTACTCGAGGATCATCGCCTCATGGATCATCGTCAGTTCGAGGTGGGTGCTCGGGTTGTCGACCGGAATGCGGCCGGTCTCGGCGATCGTCACGATGGCGAGCGCCGAGAACGCCAGCATGCTGGCAGGAGACGCTGCCCTCGAGGGATGAGCAAGCGTCGCGGCGACGATCGTGCCGAGGTTCGACGATCCGGTGGAAACGGAGAGCGCGAAGATCGCGACGAGCAGCGTCGGCTCGGCGATCGCGGCGATCGTCATCTCCCGACTTGATCCCATGCCGCCAAATGCGGTCCCGGCGTCGAGACCGGCGAGCGACAAGAACACCGTGCCCAACAGCAGCAGGTAGACGACGGCGAACAGGTCACCGACCTGATCGAGGGCGGACGTGGTGGACAGGAACGGCACGATCCCGGCCACCAGCGCGGCCGAGGCGAGCAGCACCAGCGGCGCGAGTGAGAACACGATGCTCGTGTTCTCGGACACCATGCGTTCTTTGCGAAGCAGCTTGCGCAGGTCACGCCACGGTTGCCGGATCGGGGCGCCCACCCGCCCCTCCAGCCGCGCCCGGATCAGCCGCATCATCCCCACCAAGACGGGGGCGGCTGCGATGGTGAGAATGACCTGGAGGACCGCGACGGCTATTCCTGTCGGGCTCATCTGGACACCACGAGCACCACGACCAGTGTGATCAGTGAATAGGTCAGATAGCGGTGGATGCTGCCGTTCTGGACGCGTCGCGCCCCGTCTCCCCACCGACGCACGACGGCCAGCAGCGGTAGATACAAGCGATGCTCGAACCCGTCGCGAATGTGCAGGCGGTAACGGATCGCCTGCACGTAGTGGCGTGACTCGGTGTGGTGGTCGACATCGATGTCGATCTCGGGGTGCAACACGTCGTCGAAGACTCGCTGGAGCGGCTCGGCGAACGAAGTCGCGGTGTACTCCATCCGTGCTGTCTGCACGGTGCGGCCACAGCCCCAGGCTGGGATGTCGCGGACCGTCCGGCGACGTCGACCACCTCGCACCACCGCCAGGACGGCGACCATCAACACCGCCAGTCCTGTCGCGAGCAGCAGCGGCGACAGGCCGGCTTGGATCCCGGAGAGCTGCAGGTAGACGCCGTTGGTGTGGATCGGCCGGCCGTCAGCCAGCCCACCGACCGCGAGTGACGCCCGCTGCAGTGGCGCGGCGAGTGCAGTGGGCGCCAACGCGAGGGCGACGCATGCACCGGCGAGCGCGACAAGTCCGATCTGCATCGTGTGGGGGGATTCGTGCGCTTGGTCGGCCTCCACGGTTCGCGGCTTCGCCAGGAACGTGGTACCGAATGCTTTGACGAAGGTGGCCGCGGCAAGACCGCCGGTCAGCGCAACGACCGCAACGGCGACCGGCATCGCGACTGCGACCACCGCTGCGTTGGAGGGCAGGCTGTGGACGAGGGATTGCAACAGCAGCCACTCACTGACGAACCCATTGAGCGGAGGCAGTGCAGCGATCGCGAGCGAACCGACCGCAAAGGTCCCTGCCGTCACTGGCATGCGCCGCGCGAGACCACCAAGACGATCGAGATCGCGGGTGCCGGTCGCTGACAGGATGGAACCGGCCCCGAGGAACAACAGGCCCTTGAACGCAGCGTGGTTGACGACGAGCAACATCGATGCTGCAAGGGCGACGGAAGCCAACGGCCGGTTTCCGCTCGAGGCGAACATTCCGGCGGCACCGACCCCGATGAACACGAGACCCATGTTCTCGGTCGTCGAGTAGGCGAGCAGGCGCTTCAGGTCGCTGGAGATCAACGCATGGAGGATGCCGAACATCGCCGACACCAGGCCGACGACGAGCACGACTGCCCCCCACCATGTCGGGCCTCCCCCGAGGAGGTCCCAGCCGACGCGGACCAGTCCGTAGACGCCGAGTGCGACCATCGCCCCGGACATCACGGCTGAGACGTGACTCGGCGCCTCGGGGTGGGCGCGGGGCAACCAGACGTGCAGCGGGACCACGCCGGCCTTCGCGCCGAAGCCGACGAGCGAGAGCAGGAACACCACCGCCGCGGCCGTCGGGCTGATGTGGTGGGAGCCGGCGCGGATCGCCGCGAACGAATCGCCACCGGCCTGACGTGCGAGCACGACGAGCGCCAACACGATCGCGAGCAGGCTCAGATGCGTCATCGCGGCGTACCACTGCGCTGCGGTTCTGGCCTCGGCGTTGTGGTGGTGCTCGGCGAGCACGAGCACGAATGACGACAGCGCCATCAGTTCCCAGAACGCGATCAGCCCGGTGACGTTGCCGGCTGCGGGCACCATCATCACGCTCCACGCCAATAGCGGCCAGGCCATCTGTACAGGACGGCTCGATGGCCCGTGGGCGCTGTAACCGATGCCGTAGATCGCCGCCGGCACCACCACGATTGCTGTCGCGAGCACGAAGATGGCGCTCAACGCGTCGAACTCGATGCGCACCCCGCCGAGCGGGAACAGATCTGGGAAGTCGACCGTGAACGTGCGGCCACCAGCGAGTACGGCGGCGGCAGCGACCCCGCCGGCCCCGGCGCACAGCGCGGTGAACAGCCCCACCCAGAGCACCCGCTGCCTGACGGGGAGCACTGCACCCGAGGCCATCGCCAACATCGCCGCCCCGGCGGCCAGTGCGAGTGATGCGCCGACCATCGTCAGCGGCCTACGACTCGACGGAGCGCGGCCACGATGTCGTCGGGCGTGGGTGGGCATCCGGGAATCTCGACATCCACCGGGAGGACATCGGCCACCGAACCCGCAACCCCGTAGCCGCCGGCGAAGACACCACAATCGCGGGCGCAGTCACCGAGTGCGATCACGAGCTTTGGCCCCGGTGTCGCCTCGAAGGTCTTCACCAACGGCACCGCCATGTTGCGCGTCACCGGCCCAGTGACGACCAGCGCGTCGGCGTGACGTGGCGACGCAACCAGCCGCACGCCGAACCGTTCGACGTCGTACACCGGGCCGAACGCTGCCGCGAACTCGGCCTCACAGCCGTTGCAGGACCCGGCATCCACTTGTCGGATCTGAACCGAACCGTGCAGCGGGTCGGCCGCCCCCAGGAGGGAATGCGAGGGGCGGGGGCCTGTGCTGAGCGGAGCGGTTTCGGTGACCCGACCTGTCCGGACGATCTTGCGGAGCAGCTTCAGCATCGGTCACGACTTGAATTCGTCTCAACCATGTTGACGCCCCCCGGCGGTGCAACCTGTCGTTCATCTGCACGCTGATCGACATACTACTCTGATATCATGCGTACTTGATGGCATCCGCAGATAAGGCCGCGCAACGAATCGCATCCGAGCGTGAGCTCGTGCTGCCGGTCAGCGAGTTGAAGGCCGACCTGTTCCGGGCGCTGTCGCACCCGGCGCGCATCCGCATCCTCGAGACCCTTTCGTTGGGTGAGCAATCGGTCGGCGAGATGCAACCCGAGATCGGCATCGAGCTCTCCCACCTCTCCCAACAGCTGGCTGTGCTACGCCGCGCAGGTCTGGTTGCCAGCCGCAAGGAAGGCCAGTCCGTGTACTACTCGGTGAAAGACCCGCTGATCATCGACCTGCTGGGGGTTGCCAAGCAACTACTGATCAGTTCGCTCACCGAGACACGCGACCTTCTCGCCGATCTGCATGCGCAGGGCAACCGGTGAACGCCGACGAGATCCACGAGTCGGAGCTGACCATCAGCGACGAGGAATCTCGCGCTGCAATGCGAGCGTTTCTGCAGCGCAGCGAGGTTCGGTTGTCCACGATCCATCGCGTCGCGCAGGCGTTGCTGGGTGGGTCGGCGCTCATCCTGCTGCTCCCACTGTTCCTTCGTGACGCATTCCCGAAGATGATGACCGTGCTCATCTCCGCCTACGACGCCGGGCAGAACATGTTCGCCATCACTGCGATCGGGCTCGCCGCCACGCTCGTCATCCTGCTGCCGGTCCCAGCGATCTACCTGCTCGTCGGCGACCTGCTCGGCTTCTACTTCACCAGCAACACCTTCGGAGCCCACCCGACCACACCTGACGCGCCGCATCGAGTGATCTTCAACCCGCGCTTCATCATCCCCGGTCTCGGATTCAACAACGACGAGCTGAGTCCGAAGACTCGTGAACTGCTCTCCGAGGGGCGAGACGACGAATGGACCCGTGGGCTGCTCGTGCCGCGAAGCACCGACGATGACGGCTGGCGCGACCGGTTCGACACCCGCACCTTCGAGGTCTGGGGCATCGTCGCCGAGGAAGGTGCCGCCGGCGACACCGAGCGATTGCGCCAGGCGTTCCGCCTCGCCGGGCTCAACCGTGACCGCACCCTGGCGCGCGATGTGGCTCGCACCGAAGCCTTGATCGCTCGCCACGTGCTCGCCATCCGTACGGTCGTGCTGCGCTACAGCAAGGCCCTACTTCTGCTGATCGCCACCACGGTGGTCACCCTCGCCGCATCCGGCCTCGTCGACCAAGCAGTACGCGAGGACCCCACCGGTGGCAAGTTCGTCGCAGGGTTCCCGTACCGCTACATGTTCCTCGTCGCCCTCGCCTATGCGATCTGGGCGCCACTCGCCGCCCGCAGCGTCACCTCACCATTGCGCATGATCCAACGCCGCACCCCCGGTGTCGGAGAACACAGCGACGTGTACCTCGACAAGCACACCACCCAGTTCGAATCGGCGACGATCTTCATCACCCTGGTCGTACTCCTGGCCGGGTCGGGCGTGATGATCTTCTCTGGAGCGAAGGCTGCCCACGGCGGCGGGGTCGCAATCGGCATCACGCTCACGGCCGTCACCTTTGCTGCCTGGCTCCTGGCACTGAACGACTTTCGGGCAACACCGCGCGACATCTTCAACGCGGTGCGCCTGCTGCTCCGCGGCTACGACGCGCCGGCTCCGTCACNNCGGCGGCCGACTGGTACCCGTCGACACCTGATCGCTGGTGAGGCCGAGCGCGCTCGCCGCTGGGCGGCCGACCTCCTCGAAACGGTGTGATCGGCGAGAGCCGTCCGACTCGCCAGAGCGTCTGTTCGTCCACAACGCCTCCGACGATGTCACTAGAGTCCGCTCATGGAACGCCCCATCAACCGCTGGGCGGTCCATCGTGCTCGGGTCGCGACGCTGCTCGTCATCGTCCTCATGTCGGCGTGCACGGGTGGGGGCAAGAGCGCGCCGACCACCACCCTGCCGATCGATGTGCCGGCGACGGATGCGGCGTCCACCACGACCGCTGTCGACGCCGGCGCCCTCCCCCAACTCGACGACGTGGTGGCACCGGAGTGGAAACCGGAGACACGGTCGGACGAGCTGATGCAGGCCATCGGCACCGGCACGCCGACGGTGCAGCAGGCGGTCGACGCGTTCAGCGTCACCTACCTGCCGATGCCGGGCGCCACACCGTCGTCGCTCCCGCCCGGTGACGGGGTGGGCACCCAGACCGCACTGCGCATGATCGAGGCGGCCCGCGGTCAGTTGGCGCCCGAGCAGCTGGCGGTGCTCGACAGCCTCGACGCGGGCGCGGACAGCGGCGTCCTGGTGTCGGCCACGGGGAGCGACATCTCGACAACCACGTCGACCGCGCCCGCGTCGGGGTTGCGTTCCTCGGCGCGACCCACGCTCGACGCGACCAGCGACCGCTACCTCACACTGCTGCAGAAGGCGATCGGCGACTGGCACACATTCCGGCCGACCCTGCCACAGACGCCCATGGCCCTGGTCATGAGCACGACACCGGCCGGCTCGGCCGACATGGACACGCTCTATCCGGTGAAGTGGCCGGAGCCGAACGGCGCCGACACGGTGTGCCGCATCCGCGTGTTCCCGCAGCTGTGGAAGAGCACGCAGCCCGACGACGTGATCCTGACCGCGTTCGCCCACGAGCTGTTCCACTGCGCGCAGGACACGTGGAACCCAGGCCCCGGTTTCCCGTCCTGGCTCATCGAGGGCAGCGCCACCTTTGCCGCGTTCGACCTCTACAAGACGACCTTCCCACCGCCGGACCGCTACTCGCCGGACGCGTGGTACACGAAGTCGTTCCGACCGCTCGATGCCCGCAACTACGACGCATGGCCGTTGTTCGAGACGTTCCGCCAGAACAACGGCGACGTGTACGCAGGTGTGAGGGACGCGATGGTGGCCGGACCGGGCTCGACCTCAGATCTGCTGACGGCGACCAAGATGAACGATCAGTTCTTCCGGGTGATGTGGTCGGCGAACAACCTTCGGTCGACGACATTCCCGGAGAACGAGTGGTTGACGAACTGGCCGTCGGAGCCACTGTTGGGTCCCCACGACAACCTCGCCAGCGTGGGCACGCGCGGCGTGGGCGCCTTCGACGTGAAGGGCAGCGACGCCTTCAGCCAGCAGCAGCTGATGGTCACGATGAGTTCGAAGGTGGGCCTCGTGCTCGTGCTCGCTCAGGACGGGCCGATGCTGACGCACAGTGCCATCGGCACGGTGGCCATCGGCGAGGGCGACACCCGCAAGTTCTGTTTCGACAAGAGCGGCTGCAAGTGCCCGAGCGGATTCAGCGCAGGTGCGATCCCGATGAACGATCGCGACATGGTGTTCTCGTTTGCCGCGCAGGAGAAGCGGGGCACCAGCCTGGTGCTCGCCGTGCAGTGGGACGAGACGAAGTACTGCGGCAAGCCTGACAAGCCGACCGGGCAGCACAACGGCGACCCACACCTGCGATCCTTCGACGGCCAGGCGTTCGATCTGATGGCACCGGGCGAGTTCGTTGCCGCCCGCGACGACCGTGGCGGGTTCGAAGTGCAGGTCCGCAACCAGGTGATGAGGGGCCATGGCACCGGCACGAGCGTGGTCGCGCTTGGCACGGGCGCACACCGCATCGTGTTCGGCGGTGATCTGGAGGCGCCTGCAGACACCACTCTCGCGGTCGACGGAACGGCTGCCGGCACGACTGCCGAGGTCGATGTCGGCGACGTGAAGGTGAAGCCGGCGGAGAACAACAACTGGAGCGCGACGTGGCCCGACGGCAGCGTCGTCAACCTCCACTGGAACCACGGCTGGTTCGTCACGGTCGCGCTCGACGCCGCGCGGGCACCGCATGTGACCGGTCTGTTGGGCACACCGAACGGCAACGTGCTCGACGATCTGCTGCTGCCCGACGGCACTCACGTCGACCCCGGTGACCGCAAGGCGATCGACGAGAAGTACGCGCCGCTGTTCTACGTGGACAGCAGCAAGTCGTTGTTCGACTACAAGGCGGGCGAGACCACATCGACGTTCCGGGTGACACCTCCCGATCCGCCGACCATCGATGCGAAGGTCGTGGCGTCGTGCACCGCGGGCATGCCCGCCAGCGCGACCCAGGCCGAGCTGGACGCATGCGCCTACGACGTCGCGGTCACCGGCGACAACAGCTTCGTCACGGCCTACTCGCAGGTGGTCACCGATCGTGTCGCCGCCGACCCGGTCTCGGCGGAGCTCAGCCGACGGGTCGCCCCGCCGACGGGTGGCCCCGCACCGTCGGGTTCGTCGATCACGTTGTCGGGCACGTTGGCCAGCGACGCCGGCGGGGCCGCGGGCGTGGTCGAGCAGCTCACCGGCACCNNGTCATCATGCGCGCCACCCTGCGCGGCAGCAACTTCTACAACGACGTGCACCTGTGCGACCCGAACGGGTTCAACGTGAAGGCCCACGACACCGACGAAGTGGTGCTGGGCGAGGCCGCGTTGTGGGCCACGAAAGCGGGCACCTACGACATCCGAGTGACCACCGACTCCGACCAGCCGCTGGTGACCAATGTGATCGTGAGCACCGACCCCACTCCCACCGTTGTCGACGCGGCGACAGTGGTGAGCAAGGGCTACAGCGGACACCTCGCCGGCCGCGGCGACACGGTGGTGCTGTTGATCAACACCGGCGACAAGTTCGTGACGTGGAACGCCACCGGGATGGACAAGGTGTGTGGCGACGCCGAGTTCGGCACCGACCCGCTGGGTGGTGGCGCGCTGATGGCGCTCGGGGTCTGTGCGCACACCTCGGTGATGAACGGCAGCCCGCAGGGTGACCTCGTGGTGCCGTTCGTCATCTACGCACACACCGACGCTCCCGTCGACATCACGTTCCTTCCCCAGCCCCCCGGCTGACGCCGCGCTCGCCGAACCGACCGGTGCCGCGCCCCCATGACCTTCGGCCCTGTGCCGCCACGAACGGTGAGCCGACACTGAGGGAAGGCGGACCGGACGGTCGTCGATGCACTCGCGGCCCGGGTCGTCGCCCCCGACTTCGGGCATTTTGACGGGAGACCCACCATGATCGGCAGCGCACTCGACATCTTCCGACTCCGCCAGTACTTCAACGTCATCACACGATCCCGTGAGTTCGCCGATGGGATCCGCGAGGACGTGGGGCTGCTCGACGACCTTCGCAAGGCCGTCGTCACGCTGCCGTTCGAACGGAGCCACCGCGAGCCGAACCCGTTCCCAAGGTTCACACCGCTGACTGCCGGCCGTGTCGCCAACAGGCGGTTGGCGTTGATGGCGACGGGTGGGAGCGGCGCCATGGCGTCCGTCATCGGCGCGGCCAGAGCGCTGGAGGAAGCATCGGTGCGACCCGCGGTGATCTCCCTCTGCTCGGGCTCGGCGATGTTCGGGTTCCCGATCGCCGCCGGCCGATCTGCCGAGCAGGTCGCCCGGTTCGCACTCGATCTGCAACCGTCCGACTACATCGACATCGGTTGGCGCCGCCTCGCGGCGGCGGTGCCCACTGCGGGCCGCGGGTTCGCTGGCCTGCTCGACGGTGACCGAATCGAGGCCGCATACCGGCGCCTGCTCGGCGACATCCGCCTCGGCGAGATGCCGATCCCCGCCTACGCACCGATCTGGAACGTCGAGCACAACCGTCTCGACTACCTCGGGCCGCGCACCTTCCCCGACATGCCCGTCGCGCGTGCGATCCGAATGGCCGTCGCGCTGCCGTTGCTAATCCAACCCGTCGAACACGTCGGCCAGGCGTGGTGCGACGGCGGCATCGTCGACATCTTCCCGGTCCACCCAGTGCTCGACATCGAGGAGCCGTGCGACGTGGCGATCGCCATCAACGGCTTCTATCCGCCAGGCTTCACCGGCGAGGACGTCAGCGGCTGGCAGAACCGGAGCTTCAGCATCCTCTACGCGGCCTCGCAAGTGCGGACCTGCCAGCAGGTCGAACTGGCGCGGGCCAACCTCGCCCGCCTCCGCGCGACCGTCGACGTGGCGATGATCGAGCCGGTGCCGTACGAGAAGGTTCGCGGAGCGGGCTTCTACCGACAGTTCCTCAGCTCACGCGACTGGCCCCAATTCATCCGCGCCGGACGCACCCAGACCCGCGAGGCGCTCGCCCACCTGCGCTCCGGTCGGCGACGCACCAACGCGGCCTGACCTGAGACGGCGAGTGACGGTACGCGAGCCATCTTTAGGCCCGTGACGCGGCGACGGTCACAGGTTTGAGGGCGGTTCACGAACGGGTAGAAGGCCAGCATGGCCATGAGCACCCAGAAGTGAGCACCGAGAAGTCGGCCACGCCACAGTCGTTCACTGCTCGTCAGATCCAAGCGGCTTGGGCGGTGCACGCCTTCACGGCGGTCGGCGTCATCATCGGCTACGAGGGACTGAACTCTGTGATCGAGGGCCACGCCCGCGCTGCGATCCTGTGGCTCGTGGCGGCCCTCGTCCTCGACGGAATCGACGGGCCACTGGCACGGAAGCTGGATGTGCGCAATCGCATCCCCACCCTCGACGGGAACTCACTCGACCTGATCATCGACTACTTCACCTGCACCATCGTCCCGGTCGCCTTTCTGTACCGCTTCGCCTTCCTTCCCGACAACACCGTCGGTCCAGTTGGGTTCACGATGCTCTTCGTGGGCGCACTGTGGATGGCACGTACCGATCAGGAGACCGAGGAAGGCTGGTTCAACGGCTTCCCTGCCGAGTTCAACATGATCATCCCGACGCTGTTCCTCATCGGCGCCAGCCCGTGGATCAACCTCGTCATCTGTGCCGTCTTCTCGGTGCTCACTCTGTCTCGCGTGCAGTTCGCTCATCCGGTCTCGGTGCGGGAGAACCGCAACATCTCGCTGCCGATGATGATGTTGTGGCTTGCGGCGATGCTCACGCTGGCAATCGCCCAGCACAGCATCCCGGCCGTTCGCGTCGTACTGATCGTCGCCCCGATGTGGACAGTCGCTCAGGTCGTTCACCGGTTCGTCACCCGCCCGGACGAAGCCCGCCCCCTGTGGCGCCGCCTGACCTAGTTGCCACGACGTCGGCTCGGCCCGACATCCGGTCGACCCCGAGCGACGCGCACCACCGACCCGACATTGGTCAGGGCGACGTGTCGTGGGTGTCGGGGTCAGTTGTCGATTCGTCGGTAGGTGGCGGTGGCGCCGATGATCGAGACGGTGGCGAGCGCGCCGGCGATCAGCACAGACTTTGCCAGCGCGCCGGGCGTCCGATCAACTCAGCGGCAGCGCGACATGGTGGCTTCGACGACGCTCACGTATGGCCGGTCGGCACGATGTCGACTCGATGCACGTAGGCCGACTGCGCTCGCAGCGACCGGTCGAGTTCGCGGACGAGCCATTCGACCTGGTCGCCGCGGAGCGCGTCGTCGATGTCGACCCGGCACAGCACCCACACCTGACGCGGACCGATGAAGGTGACGAGCAGCTCTTCCACGGCAGCGATGCCAGCGAACGCGGCGATCGTTGCGCGGATGCGTTCCTTGGCTGCGGGTGGCGCCTGTTCACCGAGCAGGAAGTCGCGGTTGCGTCGGGCGAGTTGCAGGCCGACCCCGACGAGGATCACGCCGATGATCGTGGCTGCCCACCCTTCCGGCGACGACGATCCGGTGCTGTGGTGCAGTGCGATGCCGACGAACGCGACGACATCTCCGACGATCGCAGCCGCGTCTTCAGCGAACACTGCCCGCACGGTGGGGTC
>PMCN01000040.1 GCA_003154135.1 Acidimicrobiaceae bacterium | reverse complement strand
CGCTGGCGCTGGCCACCGGAGAACTCGTGCGGGAACCGGCGTGCGTGGTCGGGCGACAGGCCGACGAGCTCGAGCAGCTCGGCCACCTTGTCGTCGTGGCTCCCGCTGATCTTCTGGATCCTGAGCGGCTCGGCGACGGCCGTGCCCACGGTGAGCCGCGGATCGAGCGACGCCTGCGGGTCCTGGAACACGATCTGCATCTGTCGGCGGAGCTTGCGCAGCTCGTCGCGCGGCATGCCGACGATCTCCTGACCCTTGAACTTCACCGACCCCGACGTGGGCTCGATGAGGCGCAGCACGCAGCGACCGGCTGTGGTCTTGCCACTGCCGCTCTCGCCCACCAGGCCGACGGTCTCACCGGAGTTGATGGTGAACGACACGTCGGTGACAGCCTGCACGGTGCGCTTCACCGAACGGATGCCCTTGGTGGCCTTGACCGTGAAGTTCTTGGTGAGGTTGGCAACCTCGACGACGGGCTCGCCACTCATCGAACGGCTCCGATCTGCAAGTCGTTGATCCGAACGCACGCCGACATCGACTCGCCGACCGGCTTCAGCTCGGGCAGGTCGCCCATGCACTCCTCGGCGGCGTGCACGCACCGCGTGCGGAACGCGCAGCCCGACGGCGGGTGCAGCATGTTGGGCGGCGACCCGGGGATGGGCACCAAGCGCTGATCGCCGTCGTGCGGGATCGACGACAGCAGGCCCACCGTGTAGGGGTGGGTGGGGTTGGCGAACAGGCGATGCACCTCGGCACGCTCGACCACGCGGCCGGCGTACATCACCTGCACGCGGTCGGCGACCCGGGCGATGACACCGAGGTCGTGGGTGATCATCACGATCGCCGTGTGCATCTCGCGGCGGATGCGGCCGAGCACGTCGAGGATCTGCGCCTGCACGGTCACGTCGAGTGCCGTGGTGGGCTCGTCNNAGCACGTCGGGGTCGTTGGCGATGGCCATCGCGATCATCACGCGCTGGCGCATGCCGCCTGAGAACTCGTGTGGGAACTGCCGCGCACGCTGGTCGGGTTGCGGGATGCCGACGATGTCGAGCAGCTCGACCGACTTCTTCGCCGCGTCGTGGTTGTTGATGTCCTGGTGCGCCTGCAGCATCTCGATGATCTGGTCGCCCACCTTGTGCACGGGGTTGAGCGCCGACAGCGGGTCCTGGAAGATCATCGCCACACGCTTGCCACGCACCTCGCGCATCACCTTCCTGCTCGCGCCGATGAGCTGCGTGCCGCTGACGGTGGCAGACCCGGTGACGACGGCCTTCTTGGGCAGCAGGCCCAGCGTGGCCAGGAAGGTGACGGACTTGCCCGAACCGGACTCGCCCACCACACCCAACATCTCCCCAGGGGAGACGTCGACGTCGACCCCACGCACTGCGTGCACCAACCCGTTGGGCGTGCGGAAGTCGACCGCCAGGTCGCGGATGCTCAGAATCGGTTCGGTCATCGTGAGGTCACTTCCCGGTGTCGAGCTTGGGGTCGAGCGCGTCGCGCAGTCCGTCGCCGATGAAACTGATGCAGATGGCGAGCAGGACGAGCGCCCCGCACGGGAACACCACGAGCCACCAGTTGCCCTGCAGGGCCGCCTGACCCGATCCCTCGATGAGGAGACCGAGCGAGGTGCCGTGGCCGGGCTGCGGACCGAAGCCGAAGAACGACAGCGTCGACTCGCCGATGATGGCGCCGATGACCGAGATGGTGAGCGACACGAGGATGGGCCCGATGGAGTTGGGCAGGAGGTGTTGGATGACGATGCGCGTGTTGCTCGCACCGACCGCTCTTGCGGCTTCGATGAACTCGCGTTCCTTCAACGAGAGCACCTGGCCACGAACGAGGCGGGCGACGCCCATCCACCCGAAGATGGCGAAGAGCACGATGATGAATCGCACCGAGCTCTTGTCGCCGACGATCGGAGTGAGGAACTTCAGGCCACCGAGGAACTCGCGGATGATGATGACGGCCACCAGGAACGGGAAGGCAAGGAACACGTCGGTGACGCGCATCATGATGTCGTCGAACTTGCCGCCCCTGAGGCCGGCGAGGGCGCCCGCCGCGGTGCCGATGACCACCGAGAGGATGGCCGAGGCGACACCGATGAACAACGACGTGCGGATGCCGTAGATGAGTCGGCTGTACATGTCGCGGCCGATGTCGTCGGTGCCGAACCAGGCGATCGGGCGGGGCGACAGGAACTGGTTGCGCCCTTGTTCGATGCTGAGCACCTGGGCGTTGATGTCGTAGCGCGCGGTCCAGCGGGCGAGCAGCACGAACGCGAGCAGGAACGCCATAATGACGGTGGACACGGCCGCACCCTTGTGGTGCCAGTAGCGGCGCCACGCCATCTGCGACGGCGACAGCGTCTTGACGTCGAGGCCCTCCTGGGCATCGACCGACGCGAGCAGCGTCTCGGCCGACTTCGGAGTCGGTGGATCGATCGTGCTAGTCAAGGCGGATCCTCGGATCGAGATAGGCGTACAGGAGGTCGGCGATCAGGTTGAAGATCAACACCGATGCGACCACGATCACCATGTACGGCAGCAGCTTCGGGAAGTCGCCGTCGTTGACGGCATTCAGGAAGAAGACACCCATTCCGGGATACTTGAAGATGTTCTCGGTGATGATGAGGCCACCGAGCAACGAACCGATGTCGATGGCGATGAGGGTGACCACCGGGATGAGCGCGTTGCGCACACCGTGGCGCATGAGCACCGCACTCTCCGACAGCCCCTTCGCACGAGCGGTGCGCAGGTAGTCGGACGACGACACGTCGAGCAGCGAGGCACGCATGTAGCGGCTGTAACCGGAGATGGTCTGGATGGCCACCACCGCGACCGGCAAGATGAGGTACTTGATCATCAGGACCAGGTTGAAGCCCTCATGACCCGGTGGGTAGACACCACCGACGGGGAGCCAACCCAGCTGCACGGCGAAGACGAGTTGCAGCGCAACACCCGACACGAACGGAGGGACGGCGCCGAGGAAGAAGGCACCGCTGTTGACCATGGTGTCGAACGCGGCACCGGGCTTGCGTGCCGCCTGGATGCCCAGGCTGAGCCCGATGACGATGCCGAGGACGGCAGCGATGCCGGCGAGGCGCAGCGTGTTGAAGATCGAGTAGCGAAGCGGCGTCCACACCTCGGCGCGACCCTTGATGCTGCGCGGCCAGTTGCTGGGCCCCTGGACGAACTGCCAGAGCCAGTGGAAGTACCCGCGGATGAAGCCCCAGAAGCCGGGATAGAGCCCGTTGACGTCGAGGAACTGCTGCACCTTCGCTTTGGTGGCATGCGGGTTGACTCGCCGGTACGCGTTCTCCGGGCTGAAGCCGAAGCGGAGTGCGATGTAGACGAGGAACGTGATGAAGACGATGGTGGGGAAAAACCACAACATTCGCCTTACGACGAAACGGAGCACAACTCTCCCTGCAGAGTCAGTGACGGATAGGCGACTGGGGCCGGTCGTTGGACCGGCCCCAGTCTTCCATCAATTGGAACCTCGAGAAATCAGGTGCCAACCTTGACGACAGGCTCGGACTTGAGCATGTCGCTGAGCACGAACGTGAGATCGTTCGTCGTCAAGTAGGCGCCCGGCAGCACCGGGTTGGCGATCACCCACTCGAACCAGGACGAGCTCGCGCAGTCCGTGATCGGGTTCGAGCAGTCGTTGGTGGGGAACTGCTCCGCACCGATGACGATCTGACCGTCGCCGTTGACGTCCTTCCACTGGTACCAGTCGTAGAACGCCGTGTAGTTGGCGAGTTCCTTCTGCGTACCGCTCACCTTGTCGGTGCGGTATGCGCCGATGTTGGGGAACTGCAGCGTCGGGAGCAAGACGTAGTCGTCGTGCATCGCCTTGATTGCCGTCTTGATGTCGGCGGTGCGCTTGGCATCGTCGATTTCCTTGTCGGCGTTGTGCAGGGCCGTCGAGGCGTCCTGGTTGCACCAACCGACGTTGTTCTGACCCTTGTTGCCGTTGGCATCACTGGGGATCTGGTCGCAGACGAACGAGGAGGTGAGGTAGATCGGGTCCGGTGAAACGGTCGAGATGTACATCGCCAGGTCGTAGTCGAGGGCGGGCAGACGGGTCTGGAACACGCACGGCGTGGCCTCGCAGTTGTCGGCCTTCACCTTGAAGCCCAGCGTCGCCAGCTTCGGGATGAGGAACGCCTGGGCGCTCTCACGACGGGTGTTGCCGGTGTTGATCATCCAGCGCACCACGGGCACTTCGCCCTTGGGGTTCTTCCAGAACCCGTCGGAGCCCTTGGTCCAGCCGGCCTTGGTGAGCACGTCGGCTGCACCGGTGGGATCGTAGGTGTCCTTCCACAGGTGGTCGCAGTACTGGCCAGGAGCGATCGGGCCGCAGTCGAGCAGCGGGGTGCCCTGTGCGAACGGTGCGTAGATCTGGGCGTACAGCGCCTGGAGGTCGATCGACTTCGAGAACGCTTCGCGGTAGTCCTTGTCGGCGAACGGGCCGGACTTCTGCTGGAAGTACAGGGCCTCGAAGGAACCGCCGAGCGCCGAGTCGTACTTGATGTTCGGGTCGGAGAGCTCCTTGTCGATGCCGGTGTAGGCCTGCGGGAAGATGAAGTCGACGGTGCCGGCCTTGAGGGCGGTGGTGTCGCCCGTGGGGACGATGACGACCTTCTTCACGTCAGGAGTACGCGGGCCCTTGTAGGCCGGGTTCGGGACGTAGACGATCTGCTCGGCGGTCCAGCTGTCGAGCATCCATTCCTTACCGGAGAACTTGATGCCGTCAGTACCGAAGTCGGTGGAGACGTCCATGCAGTCCTTCATCTTCGACTTCTCGAGGAGGCCGCCGAAGAGCGTCTTGTAGGCAGCGAAGGGCGACTTGAACTGCACGACGACTTCCTTGTCGCTGGCACCCTTCTCGACCGACGTGATCTGGTCGTAACCGACGGTGCTGAGCGAGGCCGGCGTGTTGACCGTGGCCTGCCACGTGCACTGGAAGTCGGCCCAGCTGATGGGCGTGTTGTCGTTCCAGTTCGCGCTGTCGGCGATTTCATACGTGATGGTCATGCCCGAGCCCGTGCCACCAGTGGTGGGGGTGGTTCCGGGGGTGGTGCTACCAGTGGTCCCAGGCGTGGTGCCTGGCGTGGTGGTACTGGGCGCTGCGGTGGTCTTGGTGCTGCTGTCGCTGCCGCATGCGGCGACGACAAGGGCAAGACCCACCGCGAGTGCAGCAATCTTGCTGCTCTTGGTGGTCCTCACTGATTGGTCCTCCTGAGGTGTGACGGAGGGAGGTGAGCAGGTGGCGCCTATTCGGGGGAACTACCTGCGCCCGTACGGTCCTCCCCGATCCGTGCAGGCGAAGCGAGGCTAGCACGGGTCGTTACCGGTGGGTAGACGTCCCGTTCCCATTTGTACGAAATGTTGGAACCATCGTTCCAGCCGCGCCAGCGGTGCCGGCCGTGCCAGCAGAGCAGATCACGCACCGAGCTTGCAGATGCGAGCGAACTCATCGGCGTCGAGGCTCGCCCCGCCGACGAGAGCGCCGTCGATGTCGGGCTGTGCGATGAGCTCGGCGATGTTGCTCGACTTCACGCTGCCGCCGTACTGCACCCGCACCGACTCCGCCGCCTGGGCGCCGGCGAGATCGGCCACGCACACGCGAATCGCGGCACAGACCTGTTGAGCATCATCGGAGGTGGCCGTGCGACCCGTGCCGATGGCCCAGATCGGTTCGTAGGCGATGACCAGTGAGCCCACCTGCTGCGGCGAGCGACCGGCGAGACCGGCGCGCACCTGACCGAGCACCTTCGACTCGGTGTGCCCGGCCTCGCGCTCGTCGAGCGTCTCGCCGACGCAGAAGATGGGCGTCATGCCGTGCTGCTGGATGGCCGCGACCTTCTTGTTGACCATCTCGTCGGTCTCGCCGAACAGCTCGCGCCGTTCGCTGTGACCGCAGATCACGTACTGCACGCCCAGCTTGGCGAGGAACACCGGCGACACCTCACCCGTGAACGCGCCCTTGTCCTCGAAGTGACAGTGCTGCGCGCCGAGCGCGTAGCCGAGCTTGTCGCTGTCGATGACGGTCTGCACGCTGCGGATGTCGGTGAACGGCGGGTGGATCGACACGTCGGCCAGTTCCAGCTCGTCCTTGCCCACCAGGTACGCCAGCTTCTGCACCGTCTGGATGGCTTCGAAGTGGTTGTGGTTCATCTTCCAGTTGCCGGAGATGAGTGGCTTACGCATTGGGCGCTCCTCGCAGTGCCTCGAGGCCGGGCAGGTCGCCGAGCTCGAGGAGCTCCAGCGAGGCCCCGCCGCCGGTGCTCACGTGGTCGACCTCGGTGTCGAGGTGGAACTGCGCCAGCGCAGCCGCGCTGTCGCCGCCGCCGACCACCGTGAACGCCTTCGTGTCGGCCATCGCCTGCGCGACGGTGCGGGTGCCCGCCGCGAAGCGTGGGTCCTCGAACATGCCCATCGGGCCGTTCCAGAACACGGTGCGGGCGTCCATGATGACGTCGCTGAACGCTGCCGCGGTGCCGGGCCCGATGTCGAAGCCCTTGGCGCCGTCGGGCAGCCGCCTGCCGAACGTGGCGAAGTTGCCGGCCGCGTCGAGCCCGACGATGTCGTCGGGCAGGTGGATGGTCTTGCCGCTGGCTGCCGACTCGTCGAGCAACCGCTTGCACGTGTCGACCTGATCGGCCTCGAACAGCGAGTCACCGATCGGGTTGCCGAGCGCGGCCAGGAAGGTGAAGCACATCGCGCCGCCGACCACGAGCGAGTCGACGACCTTCAGCAGCGCGTCGACCACACCGAGCTTGTCGCTGATCTTGCTGCCGCCGAGTACGGCGACGAACGGGTGCTTCGGGTTGTTGCGCAGGCCGAGGAGCACCTCGACCTCCTTCTGCAGCAACAGACCCATCGCCGACGGCAACGTGCGCGGCGGCCCGACGATGCTGGCGTGCGCGCGGTGGCACGCACCGAAGGCGTCGTCGACGTACAGGTCGATGCCGTCGATGAGCTTCGCCACGAACGCCGGGTCGTTGGCCTCCTCACCGGGATCGAAGCGCAGGTTCTCGAGCAGCTCGACGCCCGGTGCGAGCTCGGCGAGGCGGGCTCGCACCGCATCCATCGAGTACTTCGGGTTGGGCTGACCCTTCGGCCGACCGAGGTGCGAGCAGGTGACCACCTGCGCACCACGTTCGGTGAGCCAGTTGATGGTGGGCAACGCGGCGCGGATGCGGAAGTCGTCGGTGATCTCACCGTTCTCCATGGGAACGTTGAAATCGGTTCGGACGAGGACCCGCTTGCCACGCACGTCGCCGAGATCGGCGAGCGTCGGGATGCGGCTCATGGCGTTACTTCTTCGACCGCTTGGCGACCTTGCCGCCTGCGTACAGCGCGGTGTCGACGAGGCGGTTGCTGTAGCCCCACTCGTTGTCGTACCACGACAGCACCTTGACCAGCTTGCCCATGCTCATGGTGAGGCCGGCGTCAAAGATGCTGCTGTGCGGATCGCCCTGGATGTCGCTGGACACGATGGGATCCTCGGTGTACCTGAGAATGCCCTTCAGCGGTCCGTTGGCCGCCTTCTTGAACGCCGCGTTGATCTGCTGCACCGTGGCCGGCGTCTTCAGGTTGGCGGTGAAGTCGACGATGGAGCCGGTGGGCACCGGCACGCGCAGCGACGTGCCGTCGAGCTTGCCCTTCATGGAGGCGAGCACGAGGCTGGTGGCTCGGGCGGCACCGGTGCTGGTGGGCACGATGTTGATGGCCGCGGCACGCGCACGGCGGAGGTCCTTGTGCGGGCCGTCGACGAGCTGCTGGTCGCCCGTGTACGCGTGCACTGTCTGCATGAGCCCCTGCTCCACGCCGAACGCATCGTCGAGCACCTTCACGACCGGCACGAAGCAGTTGGTGGTGCAGCTCGCGTTGGNNGTCTTGAAGTCGAAGTCCTTGTGGTTGACGCCGTAGACGAGCGTGGCATCGGCGCCGTCGCACGGGGCCGACACGATGACGAGCGGTGCGCCGCCCTCGAGGTGGTACGCAGCGGTGTCGCGCTTGGTGAAGATGCCGGTGCTCTCGATGACCACGTCGACGCCGAGCTCGCCCCACGGCAGCTGCTTGGGATCGCGCTCTTGCAGCACGCGTAGCTCGTCGCCGTCGACCGTGATGCCGCCCTTGCTGGCCTTGATGTTGAACGGCAACGTGCCCATCACCGAGTCGTACTTCAGCAGGTGCGCCATGGTCTCCAGCGAGCCCAAGTCGTTCACCGCCACGATGTCGATGTCGGCGCCGCGCTCTTTCACCGCGCGGAAGAAGTTGCGCCCGATGCGACCGAAACCGTTGATGCCTACGCGAACCGTCATGGCTGCGTCCTTTCGGAGAGAGGTTTTCCGAGACTGAGCCTAGCCGCAGCGCAGGTCAGCGCCCCAGATCGCGATGGCCGACGCGCACTGCGTAGCCGCGCTCCTGCAGCCGGCGCGCCACTTCCTCGGCGATGGCGACGCTGCGATGGCGTCCACCCGTGCAACCGATGGCCACCGTGAGGTAGCTCTTGCCTTCTTCCTCGTAGGCCGGCAGCAGCGACAGCAGCAGCCCTTCGAAGCGCTCGAGGAAGTCGTTGGCCTGTGCCCGCTCGAGCACGAAGTCGCGCACTGCCGGGTCGTGCCCGGTGAGAGGGCGAAGGTTGTCATCCCAGTGCGGGTTGGGCAGGAAGCGCACGTCCATCACGATGTCGGCGTCGATGGGCAGGCCGTGCTTGAAGCCGAAGCTCTCGAGTGCGATCTGCAGTCGGTGCCCTGCCGCGCCGTCGTCGAACGCCGAGAGCAGCTTCGCCTTCAGCTGGTGGATGTTGAGCTCGGTGGTGTCGATGACGAGGTCGGCCGCGGCACGCACGGGCTGGATCTGCTCGCGCTCGAGCACGATGGCCTCGACGAGTCCCGGCGCCTCGCCGTCGAGCGGGTGCTTGCGACGCGTGGCGTCGTATCGCTTCACGAGCGCTGCGTCGCTCGCGTCGAGGAACAGCAAGCGCACGCGGTGGCCCGACGCGCGCAGCGAGGCCATGCGGGGCAGCAGCTCCGTGGTCTGCCGGCCGGCGACGAGCGCGAGCTTGTCGATGTCGCTGCCCGGCTTGCTGACGAGCTCGACGATGGTGTCGACCAGGGTGGTGGGCAGGTTGTCGATGACGTACCAGCCGAGATCCTCGAGCACGGCAGCGGCGCCGGAACGGCCCGCACCCGACATGCCGGTGATGAGGAGGATGTCGGCCATCGGTGCAGACCTTACGCGTCTACCGCTTGCACGTGCGGAGATACAGCAAGCGCGGGATGGTGGACGCTGCCGCGTACTCCTCGGCCTTGGCCAGGAAGCCGGGCGGCGGCGCGGGCTCCTCCATCCGCTCGAGGAACAGCCCGTGGGCCGCGAGCGTGTTGATGTAGCGACTCAGGGGACGGTGGATGAACGGGATGAACACGTCCTTCTCGACCTCCTCGATGGTCTCGTCCTCGACGAGGTAGGGCCCGATGCGCCAGTACTGCTCCGGCGGGTCGAGGAACTGGTCGTCGATCCAGCCGCTGTTGGGGGTCTGCAGCAGCGGGTGGTTGAGGAAGAAGCAGAACCGACCGCCGGGCTGCAGCACGCGGGCAACCTCGGCGATGGCCTGGTCGACGTCGCGGATGTGTTCGAAGACGAGGCAGGCCACCACGGCATCGAACGCGCCGTCGGCGAAGGGCAGGGCACCGGCACCGGCGCGCGCGAAGCTCGCCCGACCGCGCTGGTGGGCGACGCTGACGCAGTTCCAGGTGGGGTCGATGCCCACCACCTCGGCACCGAGCGAGGCGGCGAGACGGCTCACCTGACCATCGCCGCAGCCGACGTCGAGCACCTGGCGTGCACCCGCCAGCTCGCGAGCCGCCAACGGCAGGATCTGCTCCTCGTACTCGGGGTCGGCGCCGGCGGTGAAACCGTCGATCCACCACTCCGCGTGCGTCTCCCACAGGTTCTCGGCCATCCCCAAGAGCGTAGGCTGCGGCCTCATGAAGTACTCCGTCTGGCCTTCCTACGACCGCTCCTGGGACGAGACGATCGCGCTCGCGCGCTTCGCCGAGACCCACGACTTCGACGGCTTCTGGTACGCCGACCACCTCATGCCCTACCGCGCCGACGGCACCCCCGACCCGGGCGACGCGCTCGAGTGCTGGTCGGTGCTCGCCGCCATCGGCGCGCTCGTGCCGCGCGTGCGGCTCGTGTCGATGGTCTCACCCGTCACCATCCACCACCCCGTGCTCCTCGCCAAGCGCGCCACCACCGTGTCGCACGTGGCCGCGGGACGTGTGGTGCTCGGGTTGGGCGCCGGCTGGCAGGTGAACGAGCACGCCGCCTACGGCTTCGAGCTGCCCGAGCCCGGGCCGCGCGTGAGCCGCTTCGCCGAAGCCATCCAGGTGGTGCACGGCCTGCTGCACGACGACAGCACCACGTTCCACGGCACGTACTACTCGCTCACCGATGCACCCTGCTCCCCGAAGGCGGTCGGCGCGCTGCCCATCCTGGTCGGTACCGGCAGCCCGCGCATGTTGCGCCTCACGGCACGCTTTGCCGACGAGTGGAACACCTGGGGCGACCCCGACGAGGTTGCCCTCCGCACGCAACGGTTCCTCACCGCATGCGAGGCCGAGGGCCGCGACCCGGCCACGATGCGCCGCTCGGCCCAGGCCATGGTGCACCTCGACGGCACCGGCGACGGGGCGCTGGCCGGTCGCTCGATCGTCGGTTCGGCGGCGCAGCTGGTCGAGCAGTTCGCCCGCTACGCCGAGCTCGGCGTCGACGAGTTCGCGTTCCCCGACGACACCCTCGGCGACTCTCCGGGAGAACGACTCGACACGCTCGCCCGCCTGCACGACGAAGTGCTGCGTCACGTCCCCTGAACGTGGACACCCGGCGAGGGCGGGATGAGCTCCATGAGCCAGCAGTCCCACGCCTCGCCCTCGTGGATCTCCGCCCGCGGCAGCACCTTCACCGTGCGGAAGCCGATCTTCTCGTACACGTGGACGGCGCGGTGGTTGACGACACGCGGATCGATCACCACGCGGTCGGCGCCACGGCGCAGCGTCTCGGCCACGCCGGCGCGGACCGCCGCGGTGCCCACTCCCCTGCCCCACACCTCGGGCTCGCCCACGAACAGGTCGATTGCCCACGTGTGCGAGGCATCGCCGTCGATGGCGTACTCGGTGGCATACGGCAGCACGTGCACCACCTGCAGGTACCCCACTGGTCTGCCGCCTGCCTCGATGACGAACGGCCACACCCACTCGTCGTGTTGCACCGCCGGCGCCCACTCGGCGCGCAGGCGCTCGAGCGTGAACACCTGATCACGTCCTTCGTACCACTCGAGCACGCGCGGGTCGGCGAGCCAGCGCTGCAGCAGCCGGTAGTCGTCGTCGTGGTCGCGCAGCGGCCGCAGCGACACCCCGTCGTCGACGACGCGATCAGTCGGTGTGGAACTTGGCATGGACGGCCTCGGCCACGGCGTCGGGAAGGAACGACAGCGCCTTCAGGTCGTCGAGCGTCGCCTTCTTCACCGCGTTGACGCCGCCCATCACCTGCACCAGTCTCTTCTTGCGCGCCTCGCCGAGGCCGGCGATGCCGTCGAGCGAGCTCGCCGTCATGCGCTTGCCGCGCAGCTCTCGGTGGAACGTGTTGGCGAAGCGGTGCGCCTCGTCGCGGATGCGTCGCAGCATGAACAGCGCGTCGCTGCCACGGGGCACCTCCACCGGCTGGCTACGACCCGGCACGAACACCTCCTCGAAGCGCTTGGCGAGCGACGCGATGGGGATCTCGTCCTGCAGGCCCAACGAGCGCACCACCCGATCGGCAACGGCGAGCTGTCCCTTGCCACCGTCGACCAGCAGCAGCTGCGGCGGGTACGCGAACTTTCGCGGCCGGCCGCGCGCGCCCGGCTCGGCCAGCTCGTCGTCGAGCGGTTGGTCGCGCTCGTTCAAGTACGCCTGCAGGCGACGGGTGAGCACCTCCTCCATCGCTGCGTANNCACTCGATGCGCAACGGCGCCTCGGGCAGACCGAGCAGATCTTGCAACTCGGTGAGCGCGCGGCTGCGCGCGTTGTGGTCGCCGGCGCGGCGCAGGCGGTGGCGCAGGAACTCCTCGCTCGCGTTGCGCGTGACGGTCTCGTGCAACGACCGCTTGTCGCCGCGCTGGGGCACGCGGATCTGCACCCTGCTGCCACGCAGGTGCGTGAGCCACTCCTCGTAGGTGGGCACGTCGTCGGGATCGACCGGCACCAGCACCTGCTTGGGCACGCCCGCCGGCGGATCGTCGCCGTACAGCTCCTCGAGGATGCGGTCGACCAGCCCGCCGGGGGTGAGCTCCTCCACCTTGTCGAGGATGAACCCCTTGCGGCCCACCACACGACCCTTGCGCACGAAGAACACCTGCACGGCCGCTTCCAGCTCGTCGTCGGCGATGCCCACGATGTCGATGTCCTCGCTGCGCTCGGCCACCATCTGCTGCTTCTCGATCGCCTTGCGCACCGCGAGCAACCGGTCGCGCAACCGAGCCGCTCGCTCGTACTCGAGTGCGTCGGCGGCCGCCGCCATCTCCGCTTCCAAGCGGTGCACGATCTCGTCGGTGTCGCCGTCGAGGAACTCGCACAGCTCCTGCACGAGTTGGCGGTACGGCATCTCGTCGATCTCGCCCACGCACGGGCCGCTGCACTTCTCGATGTGGAACAGCAGGCACGGGCGACCGAGCCGCTGGTGCTCGTTGAACTTGCCGGGGCTGCACGTGCGAATGGGAAAGCTGCGCAGCAACAGGTCGAGCGTGTCGCGGATGGCGTAGGCGTGCGCGTACGGGCCGAAGTAGCGCGTGCCCTTGCGCTTGCGGCCCCGCATCACCATCGCTCGTGGGTACTGCTCGTCGAGCGTGACCGCCAGGAACGGGTAGCTCTNNTCGTTGCGCACCTCGATCCACTCGACCGACGTCGCCGTGGCCACCATCTGCGCAGTGCGCGGGTGCAGGTTGCGCGGGTCCTGGAAGTAGTTGCTGAGCCGCTGGCGCAGGCTCGATGCCTTGCCCACGTAGATGACGCGCCCGTCGCGATCCTTGAACTGGTACGACCCGGGACCCTCCGGGATCGTTCCAGCTGCTGGTCGGGCTACCACCGGGCCAGGATAGGGTTGGACGCGTGCCAGGTCGCTACCAGTTCTCACTTCCCGAACGGCCCACACGCGACGGCTGGTTCCGCATCGGCACCATCGACATCACCACCACGGCCTTCATGGTGTTGCTCGGCATCCTCTCGATGTTCTGGTACGCAGTCGACCAGACCTCGCTCGCCAAGCTCGTCTTCGACGGCAGGAACGTGCGCGGCGGCGAGGTGTGGCGCATCGTCACCTGGCCCATCGTCAACCCTCCCAACAGCATCTGGGTGGTGCTCACGCTGGCCTTCTTCTGGTTCGTCGGCCACCGCATCGAGGATCAGATCGGCCGCCGCCGTTTCACGTTGCTCATGGTCGCCATGGTCGTGGTGCCGGCAGCACTCGTGTCGCTCCTATCGTTCCAGCTCCGCTACGGGGCGTATGGCCTGGGCATCCTCGGCATCGGTCTCCTGGTCATCTTCGCCCTCGACAACCCTGGCGCGATGTTCTTCTTCGGCATCCCGGCGTGGGCGCTGGCCGGCGTGTACGTGCTCATCGACGTGCTGCGCTACCTCGGCGACCGTGCCTATGAGCCCCTCGTGCTCGAGCTCGGCGTCATCGTGGTCGGCCTCGTCACGGCTCGCCAGTACGGCATGGTCGACTCGCTCTCGTTCATCCCCCAATTCGGCCGTGGCAAGCAGGCAAAGCCTGCGCAGCGCCGGGTCAAGGGCGGCGGCACCTCGGTCGTGGCCGGCCCGTGGGCAGGCAGCGTTCCGTCGCACTCGCCCGCCGACGAGATCGAGCTCAACCACCTCCTCGACAAGATCAGCGACCAGGGCATGGATGCCCTCTCCCGCAACGAGAAGACCCGGCTCAACGAGCTGAGCAAGAAGCTCCGCGGCCGCTGACACCAGCCCCATTCCTTCGCTCGTGTCAGCGCGT
>PMCN01000143.1 GCA_003154135.1 Acidimicrobiaceae bacterium | reverse complement strand
GGGGGTAGACCCCCTGGGAGAGTAGGTCGCCGCCGGATTTCTCACTCGACGCCCCTGTCCGCTCTGCGGCAGGGGCGTCGGGCATTTTTGCGTCCGCCGACGGATCGATGAAACGCTCTCGATCGCTCGTAGGATCGAATCCCTATGCCGACGCCCCCTCGCCGACCCAACTCGTCCAGCGGACGTCCCACCGGCGCTGGCAAGCCCACCGGCGGTGGCAAGCCCGCACGCAGCGGTCCGCGTCCCTCACGTCCCGCCCCGCGCCCCGAGTCCGGTGAGCGTGGTGAGCGCACCGATCGTGGCGAGCGCAGTGACCGTGGCCCCCGTTCCACGGGCGCGCCGCGTCGATACGGATCCGACGGCGGGCGCGGCGACGCAGAACGCTCGTCGGGCCGCCCGGCGCGTCCCAGCGGCCGGCCCGACGCTCGCGCCGACGGTCGCCCGAGTGGACGGACCGACGCTCGCCCCGATGGTCGTTCGAGTGGTCGTCCTGATGGTCGTTCGAGTGGTCGCCCCGACGGTCGTTCGAGTGGTCGGCCCGACGGTCGCTCGACTGGACGGCCCGATGGTCGTTCGAGTGGACGTCCCGATGGTCGCTCGGCTGGACGTCCCGACGGTCGTTCGGCTGGTCGGCCCGATGGTCGTTCGGACGGTCGCAGCGGTGCCAGGCCCAGCGGCCGTCGCGATCCGCGCCAGGACTCTGGCGTCGAGCGCGATCGGGGTGGGCGAGTCCCGCCGCGCCGAGTCGCGCGGCCCACCACCGAGGCCGAGCGCCGCTCGCAGCAGGTGAAGGCCACGAGGCCGCCGCGTGACGCACCGCCCGAGCGTGCCGCTCCGCCGCCGTGGGCCCGCGAGGAGTGGATCGACGAAGGCTCCCTGCGCGCCGAGGCAGAAGCCGCCACGAGGCGAGGTTCGGCCGACGCACCCGAGGCCAAGCGGCAGGGCCGGCGCACGTCGACCGAGCTCGCGCCCGACGTGGCCGGCGACCTTGCCAAGGTGGCGCCCGCCGCCCGATTGGCGCGCTACCAGGAACGACTGGCAACGGCGGCCGACGCCCTCGACCGCGGTCGCTACGACGACGCGCGGCGCATGGTGCAGCCGGTGTTGCGCGACCTGCCCGACATGGCGTTCGCGCACGAGATCGCCGGCCTCGCGCTGTATCGCCTGGGCACGTGGCGCAAGGCTGCTGCCGAGCTCGAGCTCACCAAGCAGCTCACCGGTTCGGTGCAACACAACGCGGTTCTCGCCGACTGCTACCGCGCGATGCGCCGGTACCACGAGGTCGACACGCTGTGGCGCGAGCTGCGCGAGGCATCTCCCGAGCCGGCGCTGATGGCCGAAGGGCGCATCGTCGCCGCTGGTGCGCTCGCCGACCAGGGCGACCTGGCGGGTGCGCTGAAGGTGATGGAGAAGGCGATGGAGACGTCGAAGAAGCCACGCGAGCACCACCTGCGCCAGTGGTACGTCGTGGGCGATCTGTTCGACCGCTCGGGCGACGTCATCAAGGCACGCAAGTACTTCGCGCTCGTGGCCGACGTCGACCGCGAGTTCGCCGACGTCGTCGAACGCCTGCGCACCCTCGGGAAGTAGGCCCGCCCGGCACGGCTCGGCTCCGTGCGGCCATACCTTGTGAGACCCCCGCTCTAGGGTGGTCGACGACTTCCCCCGTCACCACACGTCGTTGCCGGCGCGTCCGCCGGCAGGGGAGCAGTCATGAACTCCGTCATCCTCATCGGTCGGCTCAGCAGCGAGCCCGTGTTGCGCACCTTGGCCTCAGGGTCGGTGCTGTGGTCGCTCGAGGTGTCCACCTCGGTCGACGGTGCCACCTGGTCGGTCCCGGTGGCATGGTTCGATCCGCCGGCGCCGCCCGCGTTCGGCGACGGCGACGAGGTGGTGGTGGTCGGCGGCGCGCGGCGAAGGTTCTTCCGCACGGCGGGCGGCACGCAGAGCCGCACCGAGGTCGTGGCCGCCGAGGTGCTGCCCGCAGGCAATCGGCGCAAGGTGCAGCGGGTGCTGCGGCGCGAGCTCGAGAGGCTGGGAGAAGCAGCGGGCTGAGCACTACGCTCGGGGCGGCGGCCCGTACCGGGCCACACGATTCGTCACGAGAGGTACGACTGACATGAACTACGAGCAGCTCGACCGCGTGCGCACCGGCGAGGGCTTCATCGCCGCACTCGACCAGAGCGGCGGCAGCACCCCCAAGGCGTTGCGCCTCTACGGCATCGAGGAGACCGAGTACTCCAGCGAGGCCGACATGTTCGACCTCATCCACCAGATGCGGTCACGCATGATCACGAGCCCCGTGTTCAACGGCTCCCGTGTCCTCGGCGCCATCCTGTTCGAGGGCACCATGGATCGCGACATCGAGGGCCGGGGCAGCGCCGACTTCCTCTGGTCGGTGAAGCACGTCGTGCCGTTCCTGAAGGTCGACAAGGGGCTCGCCGACGAGGTCGACGGCACGCAGGTGATGAAGGCGAACCCCGATCTCGACGAGCTGGTGGCCCGGGCCGTTGCCAAGGGCGTGTTCGGCACCAAGATGCGTTCGGTCGTCAAGCTGGCCAACCCTGCGGGCATCGAGGCCGTCGTGGCACAGCAGTTCGACGTCGGCCGTCAGATCCTCGCCGGCGGACTCGTGCCCATCATCGAGCCCGAGGTCGACATCAACAGCCCGCAGAAGGCCGCGGCCGAGGTGCTCCTCAAGGCCAGCATCCTCGCCCACCTCGACGCAATGGCCGACGATCAGCCGGTCATGCTCAAGCTCACGCTGCCGTCGGTCGACGACTTCTACCTCGACCTCGTGCGACATCCCAAGGTGCTGCGGGTTGTGGCGCTCTCGGGCGGCTACGCGCGCGACGACGCCAATGCGCGTCTCTCGCGCAACCACGGCATCATCGCCAGCTTCTCGCGTGCCCTCACCGAAGGACTCAGCGCGAAGCAGAGTGAAGCCGACTTCGATGCTGCGCTCGACGCAACCATCGAGGGCATCTTCCAGGCGTCGCTCACCTGAGTCAGGCGAGCGGCCGCAGCACCGCTCCGGTGCGGAGCTTCGGTGTGAAGAACGTGCTCTTCGGCGGCATCAGCAGTCGTTCGTCGGCGGTTCGGCGGATCTCGGCGATGCTCGTCGGGCGGATCAGCACACCGACGGTCGCGTCGTTCGCGGCCACGAGGTCGACCACCTGCTGCACGCCGTGCTGGTACGTGACGTCGATGTTGTGGTCGCGCAGCGCGTGCTCGAGGTAGGCGCCGTCGAGCGCTCGCACGTCGGCGAGCACCTCGGGCCGCGGGGTGAGCCACGTCCCCGTGCCGTCCGGGCGGACGAGGCACAGCGCGCCGCGTGTCACCACCTCGCCGGCACATGCGGCAGTCACCACTCCGGCATCTGTCGCGGTGAAGCACGGTTCGAGCAGCTGTTGCAGTTCGTCGGCGGTGACGCCGTGGTACACGCGGTGGATGGCGTCGATGCTCAGCTGGTCCTCGACGAGCTCTGCGACATAGGCGAGGGTGAGCTCGGCGGGTGTCGCGGTGCCGTGCTCGGCTCGAACCTCATCGCGGAAGGTGCGGCTGATCGCGTAGCGGTGGTGACCGTCGGCGATGAGCACCGGGTTGGCGCTCACCGCATCGGCGATCGCTGCCACCCGCGCCGGGTCGGTGACGCGCTCGACGCTGTGCAGCACGCCGTGCTCGTCGTGGCACGACCCCACGGGTTCGCCCGGCTCACGCAGCAGATCGGTGAGGCCGGCCGTGAGGGAGAGACCCCACACCGGCGAGAGGTTGGTGTTGGTGGCGCGAGTGAGATCGAGCCGGTCGCTCTTGGCCTTCGGGGTGGTGCGCTCGTGGGGGAGCACCCCGCCCGCACCCTCGTCGACCACCTCGAGCGCTCCGAGCACTCCGACGGTGTCGCGGGGCGCTCCGGTCTCGTCGTTGAAGTGCATGCGATAGAGCGTGAAGGTGGGCGCGTCGTCGAGCACGAGCGAACCCTCGGCCACCCAGTCGTGCAGCCGTCGCGCAGCCTGCGCGTAGCGGTCGGGCCCATCGCTGTCGCGTGGCACGTCGATGGCGACGATGTTGCGCGGGTGGCGGGCGAGCAGCGCGTCGACGTCGCGGTCGCTCAGCACGTCATAGGGCGGCGCGGCCACATCGTCGAGTGAGAGCGAAGGGGAGTAGCGGAGGGCGGCGAAGGGTTCGAAGCGGGGCACCTGCACAGGTTGGCATCTGGCATGGCAACATGGCCAGACATGTTCCCCGTGCTCTGCGATCTCGACGGCGTGGTGTGGCTCTCACATCAACCGATCCCGGGTTCCGTCGATGCCATCGCCCGCCTGCGGGCAGCTGGTCACCGCGTGCTCTTCGTCACCAACAACTCCGCATCGCGCACCGAGGAGCAAGAGGCAGCGCTCGAGGCTCTCGGCATCCCGGCCGTCGGCGACGTGCTCACATCGGCGCACGCGGCCGCCATGCTGCTCGAGCCTGGCGAGAAGGCGCTGGTGTGCGGTGGCGAGGGCGTGGTGCAAGCGCTCACCGCGCGCGGCGTGGGGGTGTGCACCGATGGCGACGCCGATGCGGTGGTGGTGGGCTGGCACCGCACGTTCGACTACGAGGGACTCACCCGCGCGGCGCGGGCCGTGCAGCACGGGGCGCGGCTCATCGGCACCAACGACGACGCCACCTATCCCACCCCGAATGGCCCGATTCCCGGTGGCGGGTCGATCCTTGCGGCCGTCCAGACCGCCAGCGGAGTGATGGCCCAGATCGCCGGGAAGCCGTACGCGCCGATGGCCGATCTGGTGCGCGCCGTGGTGGGCGACGCCGCGGCGCGCCGAGCGGTGATGGTGGGTGACCGCCCGTCGACCGATGGCCGGTTCGCCCGCACGCTCGGCTGCCGCTACGCGCACGTCTGGAGCGGCGTCACCGCCAAGGGCGCGGTGGTCGACCCGGCTCCCGATCTCGCCGCCGACGACCTCGCCGGTGTGGCGGATGCCCTAGTTACCGATGGGTACTTTCGGGAGTAGACTCAGATCATGGCTGGTAACCCACTTCTCAAGCGTCTCCTCGATGCCGGTGCGCACTTCTCCGACATGACCCAGGAGCAGGCCGAAAAGCTCGTCAAGGACTTCGTCAAGGCCGGTCAGGTCAGGCGCAAGGACAGCGAGCACCTCGTGGACGAGCTCGTCACCCGCGGCCGCAAGGCGACCGAGCAGATGAGGTCGACCGTGCAGGCCGAGCTCTCCAAGCAGCTGGGCAGGATCGCCTCGCGCATCGACGAGCTCGAAGGCCGCGTGGAAGATCTGGCGAAGAAGGCCGGCATCGTGAGTTCGCCGGCCAAGAAGGCTCCGGCCAAGNNGCTCCGGTCAAGAAGGCTGCCGCCAAGAAGGCCGCCGCCAAGAAAGCTCCGGCGAAGAAGGCCTGACCACACGGTGGCGAGACGTCAGCGTCTCGATGCTGAGCTCGTCCGCCGCCAGTTGGTCGAGAGTCGTACCGACGCGGTCCGGGCCATCGACGCCCAGCGCGTCCTCGTCAACGGCGCGATCGCCGACAAAGCGTCGCGTCAGGTGCATGCCGGCGATGCCATTGTGCTCGCCGGCGAGGGTCCCCGCTTCGTCAGCCGCGGCGGCGAGAAGCTCGAGGGTGCGCTCGCGGCATTCGGTCTCGAGGTGCGCGGTTGGCGAGCGCTCGATGCGGGCGCGTCGACGGGTGGCTTCACCGACTGCCTGTTGCAGCGTGGTGCTGCACACGTCGTGGCCCTCGACGTCGGTCACGGTCAACTGCACCCGACCATCCGCGGCGACCACCGGGTGACGGTGATCGAACGGTTCCATGTGCGCGACGCGACGCCCGAGGTGGTCGGCGGGCGTGTACGACTGGTGGTGGCCGACCTGTCGTTCATCTCCATCGTCCGCGCGCTCGATGCGCTCATCGGCGTGTGCGAGCCGGGGGGTCATCTGCTGCTGCTGGTGAAGCCGCAGTTCGAGGCCGGAAGGGTGGAGGTGTCGAAGGGGCACGGCATCATCACCGACCCGACCATCCACGAGCGGGTGCGCGGCGAAGTGCACCTCGCCCTCGAGGAGCGTGGCTGCGACGTGGTCGGCTGGATCGACTCGCCGATCACCGGCACCGATGGCAACCGCGAATTCCTTGTGCATGCCACCACTCAGCGGCCAGGATGCAGCGAATGAGTTCGGTGCTGCTGGTCGCCCATCACGAACGCGGAGAGGCGGGCGCGCTGGCCCGTGCCACGGCCGACTCGTTGCACGCGGACGGTCACCGGGTGTGGCTCACGCCAGGTGATGCGGCCGCGCTCGATCTCGCCGACCTCGCCGCCGAGGCCGAGCCGTCGACGGCCGATCTCGCTGTCAGCCTCGGCGGCGACGGCACCATGCTGCGCACGGTGAAGCTGCTGCGCGGCGCCGCGGTGCCCGTCCTCGGGGTGAACGTCGGGCTGCTCGGCTACCTCACCGAGGTGGAGCCCCATGCGCTGCAGCACGCGCTCGAGCGATGGTTCGCCGGGCCGGAGGCAGGTCGCTGGCAGCTCGACGAGCGGATGATGCTCGATCTCACCGTGCACCGCCAGGATGGGTCGACCAGTGTCACCTGGACCGCGCTCAACGAGGGTGTGGTGGAGAAGCAGGAGTCGGGTCACACGGTGCGGTTGCAGGTGTCGATCGACGGCGCTCCGTTCACCTCGTACGCCGCCGACGGTCTCATCCTCGCCACCCCCACCGGCTCTACTGCGTACTCGCTGTCGGCTCGTGGTCCGGTGCTGTCGCCTCGTCTGCGAGCGGTGCTGCTCACGCCCGTGTCGCCGCACATGCTGTTCGACCGGTCGCTGGTGCTCGACCCGGTGGAGGGCGTGGAGGTGGAGGTGCTCGGCCACCGGTCGGCCACGCTCTCGGTCGATGGACAACCCGCCACCTCACTCTTCGAAGGGGATAGGGTCAGCGTCGCTCCGTCGGAGCACGTGGCGCGATTCGTGCGGTTCGGCGAGCGCCGCTTCCACCAGATTCTCAAGGCGAAGTTCGGTCTCACCGATCGCTGAAGTCGGACGGATCGCTGCATGCTGCACGAACTGCACATCGAATCGCTCGGGGTGATCGAGCGGCTCGACCTCGTCCTCGGGCCGGGCCTCACCGCTCTCACCGGCGAGACCGGCGCGGGCAAGACCATGCTCGTCGAGGCCATCAGCCTCCTCGTCGGCGGCAGGGCCGACGCGACGATGGTGCGTCCGGGCGCGATCGAGGCGCGTGTGGAGGGGCGGTTCGTGGTCGGCGACGACGAGTACGTGGTGGCGCGTGTCGTCCCCGTCGACGGCAGGTCGCGTGCGTACGTCAACGGTCGTCTGGCCACCGTCGCCAACGTGTCCGAACTGGGCAGCCGCGTGGTCGACCTGCACGGCCAGCACGCACACCAGAGCCTGCTCGCCGCCTCCGAGCAACGCGACGCGCTCGACCGCTTCTGCCGCACCGATCTCTCGCCGTTGCGCGAGGCGCGGGCGCGACTCACCGAGATCGACGCGGCGCTGGCCGCACTCGGCGGCGACACGCGATCGCGGGCACGTGAGGTCGACCTGCTGCGCTTCCAGGTCGCCGAGCTGCGCGCCGCGGCCATCGCGTCACCAGGCGAGGACGACGAGCTGGCTGCGCTGCACGACGTGCTCGCGGGCGCAGTCGAGTACCGCGAGATGGGTGCCGCCGCGGTCGACGCACTCACCGACGACGGGGGAGCGGTCGACGCACTGTCGGCGGCCCTCCGCTCCGTCGCCGGGCGTGCACCGTTCGCCGAGGCCGAGGCACGATTGCGTTCGCTACTGGCGGAGGCAGGCGACGTGGCGGCCGACCTGCGCGCACAGGCCGACCGCATCGAAGAGGATCCCGAACGCCTCGTCGACGTGCGCGAGCGCATGCAGCTGCTGCGCGACCTGCGCCGCAAGTACGGCGACACGCTCGTCGACGTGCTGCAGTTCCAGGTGGAGGTGGAGGGCCGCCTCGCCGAGCTCGAGGGGTACGAGCAGCGCGTCGCCCAGCTCGAGCACGAACGCATCGACGCCGAGCGCACCGAACGTGCCGCCGCGGCCGCCGTCGGCGCCACGCGGCGCGGAGGTGCCGATGCGCTCGCCGCGCAGGTGCAGCACCACCTGCGCGAGCTGGCGATGCCGCATGCGGAGGTGTCGGTGCACGTCGGTGGGCACGATCCGGGCGACGAGGTCGCGTTCCTGCTGGCCGCCAACCCAGGCTCGCCACTGCTCCCCTTGGCCCGGGTCGCGAGCGGCGGAGAGCTCGCCCGCGCGATGCTCGCCCTGCGTCTGGTGCTCAGCGAAGCTCCCGACACGCTGGTGTTCGACGAGGTCGATGCCGGCATCGGCGGCAGCGCGGCGGTGGCCGTCGGGCGCAGCCTCGCTTCGCTCGGCGAGCGCCACCAGGTGCTCGTCGTGACGCATCTCGCGCAGGTTGCCGCGCTGGCCGACACACACGTGGTGGTCAGCAAGCGGGTCGACCAACGCTCCACCGTGGCCGCCGCGGCGGTGGTCGATGGGGAGGCGCGGGTCGACGAGGTGGCCCGCATGCTGTCGGGCGACGTCGTCGGCGAGTCGGCCCGGCGTCATGCCGCCGACCTCATCGGGCATCGGGTGAAACGACCGGGCGGATGACTGCAACGGAACTCGATCGGGGGGTGGGTTCCGGAATGGGAAGGGACACCGCGGTGGTCACGATGTGCACCCTCGTGTCGCGCGTGACCGGCTTCGGTCGCGTCGTGGCCACGGCTGCGGTGCTGGGCAGTGGGCTGTTGGGCGACGTGTACCAGACGGCCAACCTGATCCCGAACCTCCTCTTCGAGCTCGTGGCCGGTGGCGTGTTGGCGGGTGTGCTGGTGCCGCCGTTCGTGCTCGCCAATCGCACGGGCGGACGCGAGGGGCTC
Source organism: Acidimicrobiaceae bacterium (assembly GCA_003154135.1). Lineage (GTDB taxonomy): Bacteria > Actinomycetota > Acidimicrobiia > Acidimicrobiales > Ilumatobacteraceae > UBA668. Next base: position 4,565 of record PMCN01000143.1, on the reverse strand, counting down.
ACGGCAGCGGTGCGGTCGACCACCGGTGTGCTGCTCGCCGCGCTCACTGCCGTCGCGCTCGTGGGCATGGCGTTGTCGCCGCTGCTCGCCCGCCTGATGGTGATCTCCGAGCCGTTGACGGGCATCCGCAACGACAAGCTCGACGTGATGGTGCCGATGGTGCTCGTCTTCGTACCGCAGCTCATGTGCTACGGGCTCGCCGGCGTCACGAGCGCTGCGCTCAACGCCCGCGGCCGCTTCGTTGCGGCTGCACTCGCACCGGCCGTCAACAACGTCGTGGTCATCGGCGCGAGCGTGCTGTTCCGGGCGTCGTTGCACGGCATGGCGGCATCGCTCGACCTCAACCGTGCGCAGTTCGTCATCATCGCCGGCGGCACCACGCTGGGTGTGCTCGCGTTCAGCCTCACTCCGGCGGTCGCGTTGCAGCGCGACCACATCGGCTGGTTCCCCACGTGGCGACCGGAGCACGAAGCGGTGCAGGCGCTGCGCGCGTCGTTCGGGTGGGCCACCCTGTCGATCGTGGGCACGCTGGTGCCCACCGGTGTCGCGCTCGCCCTGGGCAACGGCGCACCCGGTGGCGTCGCGGTGTTCGTGTACGCCTTTGCGTTCTACGTGCTCCCGCACGCACTGGTCGCCGTGCCCATCGCCACCACCCTCGCGCCACGAGTCGCACAGCACGTCCAGGAGGGGGAGGTGGAGGTCGCCAAGCGCGCGGTCGACAGCGCACTGCGTCTCGCCATTCCGCTGCTCGTGCTCGGCACCGCGGGCATGATGGCGCTCGCCTGGCCCATCACCCGCGTCGCCGCGATCGGCCAGACCGCGAGTCAAGGGCTGGCACCCATCGCACACACGCTCGTCGCCTTCGGCCCCGGTCTTCCCGGTTACGGCATCGCATTCGTGATGACCCGCGTGCTGTTCGCGATGAACGACGTGCGCCGTGCCGCGCAGCTCATGATCGGTGGCGCAGTGGCGGGCGTGTTGAGCATGACCCTCGCCGCGGCACTGATGCCTGCGTCGGAGCGGGCCACCGCGCTCGCCCTCGGCTACGGGTTGGCGCAGACGGTGGCGGCGGTGTTGCTGACCGCTCGGGTGCATCGGCTCACGGGGGCAATGGCCCCTCGAGTGGTGGCGCGCATCTTCGCCGAGTCGGTGGCCGCCGCGCTGGTGGCAGCCTTCGCGATGACCCTGCTCTGTCGGGCATTCGACCACTCCCGCCGCGAGGCCATCGAAGCGGTGCTGCTGGGGGGCACCGCTGGTGTGGCCGGGTTCGCAGTGGCGATGGCGCTACTGCGCGGCGGCGACCTCGCTGCCGGTCGCGCGCATCAGACGCTGTGAGTGGCCTCGATCGACGAACCGCAGGATCCACCAGGCCGATGTGAACAGCACGGCTCCGCCCACCGCATCGAGGAAGTAGTGGTTGGCGGTGACGACGATGGCGAACAGCGTGAGCACGGGGTAGATGGCGCCCAGGACCCGGGTGGTGCGATGCCGTGCGTGCACGATGATGATCGTGGCGCACCAGAGCGCCCAGCCGAAGTGCAGGCTGGGCATGGCGGCGTACTGGTTGGCGACCGCCTTGGCGACCGGCGAGTGGTAGCTCCACAGGCCGCCCACCTTGTCGAGCGTGTCGACGAAGCACTTGCCGATGGTGAAGCCACCGGGACCCGGCACGGGGATGTTGTTGTTGCACTTGTACAGGCGCGGCGGAGCCAACGGGAACGCCCAGTAGCCGACCACGGCGAGCATGGTGGTGAGGCCGAGCAGGTTGCGCATGTGGCGGTACGACTCGTGCCGCTTCATGTAGAGCCAGATGAGCAGACCGGCCGTGATGACGAAGTGCAGCGAGCCGTAGTAGATGTTCATCAGCTTGATGAACCACGTGGCGCCGACGAACACCTGCTGGATGGCCTGCTCGTGGAAGATGTGCATCCGCTTCTCGAGATCGACGAGGCGGTGCGCGTTGGCGTACGCACGGTTCTTCACGCCGCCGTGGTCGGCGAGGCTGCGGATGGTCTCGTAGACGTAGTAGAAGACGACCACGATGGCGGCCTCACGCAGCCATCCCCAGCGGGTGGGTCGCACAGCGGGCTGCGACGGAGCCGACGCGGTGTCGTCAGCCGCGAGTTCGAGCCCGATGTCCACCGAGCCAATCTAGCCGTGGGGCTTCAGGGCATCGGGCTTCACGGCGTGGGGCTTCATGGGGTGGCGGCGGCACAGGGCACGTGGCCGTTGATCCACCACAGCACGAATCCGCCGGCCACGGCCTGCGGGGTGTAGCCGGCACGCGCGAAGTCGCCCAGTTCGGGTTGGCCGAGCATGGGAAAGGCCTGGTAGCCGAGGTTGCTCACGCCAGATGTGTCGACGAGCACCGTGGGCGGATCCGCGCGCAGGTCGTCCATCATCTTCGTACGCGCACCCGGCGTCACGGCGTCGGAGCCGCCGCTGCGACCGCCAGAGCGCCCGGTGACGAAGTCCATGTGCACCAGGCGACCGGCAGCGGGACGGTCGACCAGCACCGACAGTTCGGGGAACGAGCCCCACACGAACACGCGCTGATCCACGGCGGTGCACTGGCGGATGGTGGCGGCGAGCGGCGCGGGATCGGGCCGGTCACGGAACGCATGCGGCACGAAGAGCAGCACCAGCGCGACGACGGCTCCCACGGCGAGCGACGCCTGCGCGAGTCGCTGCCGGCGCACGCTCGCCGCGGCAAGCACGGGTGCGGCGAGCAGCACGAGCGGCGGGAGCAGTTGCAGCCAGTAGTGCCCGTAGAAGCGGAAGCCGGCGGAGGTGGCGGCGAGGCCGGTGAGCGCCCACAACCACAGGTCGGGTTCGCGGCGCAACGATGCAGGCAACGTGGAGCCGGCGGCGACGACGAGCGCGAGGTGGAACGCGACGAAGATGCCCACCGCAGCCAGGCCACGGCTCACCACCCAGCCGACGTCGACCGAGGCGAACACGAAACCGGGGCTGCTCTTGAAGTTCCAGAACCAGTACTCGCTCCACGGGGCGAACAGCGCGGCCAGGCCGATGCCGGCAGCGAGACCGATCGCGTGGGTGGCGACACCCTTCGCCTTGGCCGCGAACCAGCACGAGAGCGCGGCGGCGGGTACTGCGAAGATCCAGCTCTGCCGCGACAGGATGGCCAGTCCGAGCATCAGCCCGCCCGCCAACGAGTAGCGCCAGCCTGCACGGCGACAGCACAGCAGTGCGATGGTGGCCAGTGGCAGCGCGAAGTGCGCGTAGTTGGCCGCGCCGGCGTCGGCAGGCCCGAATGCGTAGGCACCCAGCACGTACAGCGAACCCGCCCACAACCCCGCAGTGCGGCCGTGGGTGCGGGCCACCTCCAGGGTGAGCGCAACCGCGGCGAGCGCGAGGAGCAGAGCCACGAAGAGGCGCGGACCACGGATGTCGTTCGACGAGGTGACCTGGAACCACCACGCATAGACGAAGGGCGGAATGGGCGGCTTGCGGTCGGCCATGTCGACGTAGAGCCGCCCGCCGGCGACGATGGTGCGCGCCTGCACGGCGATGGCCGCCTCGTCGGGGTCGTAGAAGCGCGACATCAACAGCGCGGGCAACCTGAGCACGACGCAGGCCGACGCCAGGAGTGCCAGGGGACGACGGCCGACGGTCTCTGACATGCGGGGGAGACCCTAGCAACGCACCTCCACGGTCGTTCGGGCACACTGTGACGATGGTGCACGCGGTGCTGTTCGACTTCGGGAACACGTTGTTCGCCCACGAGTCGCTGGCGAACACGGTGCAGCGTGCGGCCGCCGAACTGGGTCACGAGGTCGACGCCGACTGGGCCGCCGCGGCGGCCGCCGACATCGAGCGCGCCGCCCACTCTGCGGACGAGTTGCGGCATCAGCGCGACCTCGACGAGCGCGTGTGGTCGCAGCGTTGGCGCGTGCTCTACGCCGCGCGCGACGCAGAGGTACCCGGTCTCGGCGCTGTGATCCACGGGTTGATGCACGACCCGGCCGCCTGGGTGCCGTACGCGCGAACGGCCGAAGTGCTGCGTGCCCTCAGCGACGCCGGCATGCCGGTCGGCCTGGTGTCGAACACCGGGTGGGACGTGCGGACGGTGTTCCGCCACCAGAGCCTCGCCCACCTGGTGCAGTCGTTCACGCTGTCGTACGAGGCAGGCGTGGTGAAGCCGTCCGCCGAGATCTTTCGCGTGGCCTGCGCGTCGCTCGGCGTGGAGCCACGCGATGCGCTGATGGTGGGCGACGATCCGGTGGCCGATGCGGGCGCGGTGAGGGTCGGCATTCCCACGTTGCTCCTCCCGGCGCAGGCCGTCGGCACCGACAACGGACTCGAGGGCGTCTGCGCGCTCTCGATGCGCAGATGACGGCGAGCATCCGCGCGCGCGTCGCGAACCGCGGTATGCTGCGATCCCGTTGTCAGTGAGCCTGAGACGGAGGTCGGAAAGCAATGCCGAAGCACATTTTCGTGACCGGAGGCGTTGCCAGCTCCCTGGGCAAGGGCCTCACCGCGTCGTCCCTCGGTCGACTGCTGAAGTCGCGTGGCCTCAAGGTCACCATGCAGAAGCTCGACCC
>PMCN01000010.1 GCA_003154135.1 Acidimicrobiaceae bacterium | reverse complement strand
ATCTGCCCGGTGGGCGCGCTCACGGCCAAGCCCTATCGCTTCAAGGCCCGCCCGTGGGACCTGTCGCAGCAGGAGTCCACCTGCACCACCTGCGCGGTGGGCTGTCGCACCGTCGTGCAGAGCAGCCGTGACGAACTGCTGCGGTACATGGGTGTCGACAACGACCCCGTCAACCACGGCTGGATGTGCGACCGTGGCCGCTTCAACTTCGAGGCGGTGAAGAGCGCCGACCGCGTGTTGCAGCCGCTCGTGCGCCGGAACGACGAGCTGGTGCCGAGCAGTTGGAACGACGCCACCGCCGAAGCGGCGGTGCTCATCATGGAAGCGCTCATCGCCGGCGGGCCGTCGAGCGTCGCCGTGCTGGGTGGCGCACGTGGCACCAACGAAGACGCGTTCGCGTGGGCCCGGCTCGGTCATGAAGTGATCGGCACGCCCAACGTGTACTCGCAGATGGGCGACGGCTTGCCGGTGGGCCTCCTCGGCCAGCCGCGCGCCACCATCGACCAGGCGGCCAACGCCGCCACCATCGTGCTGCTCGCGCCCGACCTCAAAGAAGAGCTCCCGGTGCTGTACCTGCGCTTGCGCGAGGCGGCCCAGAAGAAGCGCAGTCGCATCATCGAGTTCGCACCGAAGCAGACCGGTCTCACCGCGAATGCGTGGCGCCACGTCGGTTACGAACCAGGCACGCAGGTCGAGGCCGTGAAGGCCACCCTCGCCGACCCCGCGGTCGTAGCGCAGCTGGCGAAGGGCAACGTGGTCATCGTCGCCGGGCGTGCCAACCTCGCCGAGACCTCTGCGGCCACGCTCGCCGCGCTGCGCGAGCTGCAGGCCGCGGCGCCGGGCGCGCTGGTGCTGCCGGCCTTCCGTCGCGGCAACGTGGTGGGCGCACTGCAGGTGGGCATGCGGCCCGGTCAGGGCGGGCTCGACACCCGCGGCACGCTGCAGGCCGCGGCCGACGGCAGGATCGAGTGCCTCGTCCTCGTCGGCGCCGACCCGCTTGCCGACTTCCCCGACACCGATCTCGCTCGTCGCGCACTCGCCGGCGCCCGGCGCATCGTGGCCGTCGACACGTTCCTCACCGCCTCGGCACGTCGTGCCGGCGTGGTGCTCGCGGCCAGTGCGTACGCCGAGAAGTCGGGAACGCACACCAACCTCGAGGGCCGGGTCACCGCGCTCGCCGCCGAGGTCACGCCGGCAGGCGTCACGCGCCCCGACTGGATGATCGCCGTCGAGATCGCGCTCGAGATGGGCACCGACCTCGGCTATGGCGAGGTGGGCGACATCACGGCCGATGTCGCCGAGAAGGTCGACGGCTACGCCGACGTGAACCTGGCCTCCGTGCACGGCGACGGGGTGCTCACCACGGTGCCGCAGGGCATCGACACGATTGCCACCACCGACCTGCACGTGCCCGAGCGCAACGCCTACGACTTCCGCCTCGTCGTCAGCCGCACGCTGTACGACCAGGCCACCGGTACCGCCAACTCGCCGTCGCTGGCGCACCTCGCGCCGCACTCGGCCGTGCACCTGCACCCGCTCGACATCGAGCGCGTGGGCACCACGGAAGGCACCGAGGTGAAGGTGTCGAGCACCCGCACGAGCGTCGTGTTCGGCGTCGTGGCCGACGCCAGCGTGCTGCGCGGCACTGCCTGGGTGCCGTTCAACCAGTCGGGGCCCAACGTCGGCGAGCTCATCGATTGCTTCGCCGCAGTCAACGACGTGCGAATCGAGAACCTCTGATGCTGGCGCTCGACCCTCTCCTCAACGACATCAAGCTCTGGAGCGTCGCGTTCCTCATCGTCGTCATCAAGGTGGTCGTCATCTTCGTCGTCGGCCTGGTCGCGACGATGCTGATGGTGTGGTTCGAACGCAAGGTCATCTCCTACATGCAGAACCGCATCGGCCCCGACAAGGCCGGTCCGAAGGGGCTGCTGCAGACCCTTGCCGACGGCATCAAGCTGTTCTTCAAGGAAGACCTCATCCCCGAGCGCAGCGACCGGTTCGTCTTCAAGCTCGCGCCCTACCTTGCGTTCGTGCCGGCCTTCCTGGTGTGGAGCGTGCTGCCCATGGGTGGCGACTTCAGCAACGGCAAGGACGGCTCCGTCACGCTGTTCGGCCACATCACGAAGCTGCAGCTCGCCGACCCGCCCATCGGTGTGCTGCTCCTGCTCGCGCTCAGCAGCATCGGCGTCTACGGCATCATGCTCGCCGGGTGGAGCTCGGGATCCAAGTACCCGCTGCTCGGCTCGGTGCGAGCGTCGGCGCAGATGGTGAGCTACGAGGCAGCGCTGGGGCTCAGCCTCGCCACGGTCATCCTGGTTGCCGGCACGCTCAGCACCAGCGGCATCGTGTTCGCGCAGAACAGCTTCACCCACTGGCACGTGCTGAGCACCGGGGTGCTGCCCTTCGTCATCTTCCTGGTCGCCGCCACCGCCGAGCTGAACCGGCCGCCGTTCGATCTCGTCGAGGCGGAGCAGGAGCTCGTCGGCGGTTTCAACACCGAGTACTCCAGCATCCGCTTCGCACTCTTCTACCTCGCCGAGTTCATGAACACCATCACGATGAGCGGCGTCATGGTCACGCTGTTCTTCGGCGGTCCGCAGCCGCTGCGCCTCGGTGACGGCAAGTGGGGCGCCAACCCCTTGTGGTTCACCGGGCCGTTCAGCGGCAGCATCTGGTTCCTGCTCAAGCTGCTGGTGTTCCTCTACATGTACGTGTGGTTCCGTGCCACGCTTCCTCGCCTGCGCTACGACCAGCTGATGAACCTCGGCTGGAAGGTGCTCATCCCGGCCGCGCTCGGGTGGTTCATGCTGCTGGCCGCGTTCCGCGTCGGCCAGGACAACCATTGGAACCGGGTCGTCGTCGGAGTGGTCACCGTCGCGGCACTCGCTGCCGGTGCCTGGCTGCTCCGCGCGGCGAGCAACGTCGCTGCCCGCAACCGTGAACGAGAAGGGGCGATGTTCTGATGGGACTGCTCGACGGTTTCCTCGTCACGATCCGACAGCACCGCGTGTTCGGTGGCGTGCGCGTCACCACGCCGTACTCCGGTGGTCGTGTCGCCAAGAAGGGCAAGGACGTCACCGGACGGGACGAGAAGATCCCCAAGCCCGAGCGCCTGCACGGCCGCCACGTGCTCAACCGCTACGAGGACGGCATGGAGAAGTGCATCGGCTGCGAGCTCTGCGCCGGCGTGTGCCCTGCCAAGTGCATCTACGTGCGCGGCGCCGACAACGATCCGCAGCAGCCCATGTCACCCGGTGAGCGCTTCGGCTTCGTCTACGAGAT
>PMCN01000095.1 GCA_003154135.1 Acidimicrobiaceae bacterium | reverse complement strand
CAGGCGGCGTGGCCCGGCGGCGGGCTGATTCGCTACGGTCGCAGTGTGCGCATCGCCACCTGGAACGTCAACTCGCTGAAGGCTCGCCTGCCCCGCGTGGAGGAGTGGTTGGCCGACGTGCAGCCCGACGTGCTGTGCATGCAGGAGACCAAGCTGGCCGACGACGCGTTCCCGGCGCTCACGTTCGCGGCGATGGGCTACGAGACGGCCCACCACGGCCAAGGGCAGTGGAACGGAGTGGCCATCCTGTCGAAGGTGGGCCTGTCGGAGGTGGTGCCCAACTTCGCCGACGGCGGTGAGCCCGACCCCGACGCGCGCATCATCACGGCGCTCTGCGGCGACGTGCGCGTGAGCAGTGTGTACGTGCCCAACGGTCGCTCGCTCGATCACGAGCACTACCAGTACAAGCTGCGCTGGATGGCTCAGCTGCGCCGTCACGTCGCCGCTCTGAGCAGCCCCGACGAGCAGGTCGTGGTCACCGGCGACTTCAACATCGCGCCCACCGACCTCGACGTGTACGACCCGTCGAAGTTCGTCGGCGCCACACATGTCAGCGCCGAGGAACGGGCCGAGCTCGCTGCACTGTGCGACTGGGGCTTGGTCGACCTGTTCCGTCAGCACCACGACGAGGGAAAGCTGTACAGCTGGTGGGACTACCGNNACTACCGCGCCGGCGACTTCCACCAGGGCAGGGGGCTGCGCATCGACCTCGTGCTCGGCACCCGATCGGTGGCCGAGCGGTGCACGTTCAGCATCGTCGACCGCAATGCCCGCAAGGGCCAGTCGCCGTCCGACCACGCACCCATCATCGTCGACCTCGCGTGATGGATGCGGGAAGCGGCCAGGGGGGTCAGGTCACCGAAGGCGATGCCCGCCGGCAGTTGGCCGACGCCAGCCGGCGCGTCATCGCCGAGCTCGCCTCGTCGACCGCAGCTTCCGCCGCGTTCACCGAGGCGAGCGGCCTCGTGCAACAGGCAGCCGACCTCCTCGCCGCGGCCACTCACGGCCGGCCGTACGAGGGTGCCGAGGCCTCGCTCGCCGCGTACCAGGAGCGCATGCACATCGATCACAGCCCGCTCGTGGGCATGCTCAACCCGCTCGCACCGCCCATCGAGATGCATGTGGCGGGCAACGCGGTGACGGGCACGGTCACCTTCGGCACGGCGTACGAAGGTCCGCCCGGGTGCGTGCACGGTGGCTTCATCGCAGCCGCGTTCGACGAGGTGCTCGGCTTCGGGCTCAGCATCACCGGGCGCCCCGGCATGACGGCCCGCCTGGCCGTCGACTACCGGTCGCCGACGCCGTTGCACCAACCGTTGCTGTTCGAGGCCGAGCTCGACCGGGTGGACGGCCGCAAGCTCTACATGAAGGCCCGCCTCACCGTGCAGGCCGACGGCCGCCTGTGCGCGCAGGCCGAGGGGCTCTTCGTCTCGATGAACCACGAGGTGTTCTCGCGCCTCATGCACAACCGCCTGGCCGACTGACCCGCCGGCACCGAGACATCACACCGGCAGGGGTCGGAGCCTGGCTGCTGCTGTCTCGGTGATGCCCAGCCGGTGGGCGAGGTCGCGCGCATCGGTGGGCGGCTGGGCGAGCAGGGACCGCAGCACACGGTCGTTGCACACCGCGGTGGGGAGCTGACCCGATGCCCGTGCCACNNGGTGGCGGCACGGGTACCTCGAGTGCAGCCGTGTCGACGATGGCCTGCACCCAGCGGCTGGGCTGCACGGGGCGACCGTTGCGGGTGGCGCAGTGGGTGACGAGGAGGTGGTGCTCGGCGCGCGTGAGTGCCACGTAGAACAGGCGGGCCTCTTCGGCGAGTTGTGCGGGCGAGTTGGCCGAGCCGTGGGGAACGAGGCCCTCCTCGGCGCCGGTGACCACCACGCCCCACCACTCGCGACCTTTGGCTGCGTGGAACGTGAGCAGTGCAACGGCCTCGTCGGACGGGCCGTGGTCGAGGTCGTCGAACGGGCTGCGCAGGTCGACCCAGGTACGGAACGTGCCGGTCTCGCCCGACGTGAGGTAGCGGTCGGCCTCGGCCGCCACACGGTGGGCCAGCTCGTCACCCTGGGCGAACACCCCGTCGACCCATTGCGCCAGCTGGTCGCGGCTGGTGCAGCGCAGTGCCTCGGCGAGTGCGAGATCGAGTGGTGAACGGCCGGCTGTGCGCTCGGTGGGGATGCCGAACGTGGTGAACGCACGCTGGAGCGCGGTGATCTGTTCGTTGGTGCGCGCCAGCACGGCCAGCTGGCGGCCGGCGCGATGGTGCAAGAGGTCGCGTACGTGCCGGGCGACTTCGTTGGCCTCCTCGGCCTCGTCGGCGTAGCGCTTGGTGGCCACCGCCGGCCCGCTGGGCTGCTGGCTCTCGGTGTCGTCGCGCTGGCCGGCCGAGACCAGGGCCGCCGCGGCCGCGCGCACCACCTGCGGCGAGCACCGGTAGTTGGTGCCGAGCGTGACGACGGTGACGCCGGGGTAGCGGCTCTCGACCTCGCTGAGGGTGGTGTGGTCGGCGCCGTTCCAGCCGTAGATGGCCTGTCGTGGATCGCCGACCATGCACAGGTCGGTGCGCTGGTTGCGCAGCGCCTCGAGGACCGCGTGCTGCAGCGGGTTGAGGTCTTGGGCTTCATCGACGAACAGGTGCCGGTAGCGCCACCGCACGCCCTGGGCCCACGCGGGGTCGGTGCGCAGCGCCTGCAACGTGTGCGCCAGCAGGTCGTCGAAGTCGAGCACGCCGCGTTTTCGCTTCAGCTGCTCGTACGCGGCGGCGAACTCGCCGTAGCGGTCGGGCGGGATGGCGCTGCGCCGGCGCTCGATGCGGCACGCACCCTCGTAGCGCGACGGCTCGACGAGTCGGGCCCGCGCCCAGTCGAGGTCGAGGCCCGCCGCGTATGGATCGATGCGCAGCCCCAGTTGGTCGATGGTGGTGCGCAGCAGCCGCGACCGATCGGGAGCCACCTGCGGCGACGCCGTGTGCTGCGCGAGCGCGCGGTCGCGCAGGAGGCGCAGGGCGACGCTGTGGAAGGTGCCGGCCTCGATGGGTTCGCGCATCTCGAGGCGCCGCAGCCGCCGCTTCAGCTCGCTGGCCGCGTCGCGTGTGAACGTGAGGGCCAGCACGTGGCGGGGGAGCGCGGTGCCCTCTGCCACCCGGTAGGCGATGCGCCGCGTGAGCACTGTGGTCTTCCCTGAACCGGCGCTGGCGATGATGGCGAGCGGGGCGGCCGGCGAGGTGACCGCCAGGCGCTGCGCGGGGTCGAGCCCGTGGAGGAGATGGTCGGCGGTCACGGCGGCCACGATAGAGGCTCGGTGTCACATGGTTGTCGTGGTCGCCGGCGGTGGTCGCTCGGTGCCGCTCACCTGCAGGGCTACAGTCGCGAGCATGGCCTTCTCGAAGAAGAACCTCAACGCCAACGAGACCATCGCCCTCGACATGCACCCTCACTGGTGGTACTTCGCCGAGCCCGCGTTCGCGCTCGCCGGTGCCATCATCGCCGCCATCGTGGTGCTGGCCGAGACCGACAAGGGCACCCACGCCCACAAGTTCCTCGGCTACCTCACCATCGGGCTGATGATCCTCGCCGGCCTCTGGCTGGTGGGCCGCTACATGAAGTGGCTCACCACCGAGTTCGTCATCACCTCCCAGCGGCTCATCTTCCGCCAGGGCATGTTGGCCAAGACCGGCATCGAGATCCCCCTCGAGCGCGTCAACAACGTCAACTTCAACCAGAGCATCTTCGAGCGCATGCTGGGAGCGGGCGACCTCCTCATCGAGTCGGGCGGCGAAGACGGCCAGCAGCGCTTCACCGACATCCGCCATCCCGAGAAGGTGCAGAACCTCATCCACTCTCAGATGGAGGCCGTGGCGCAGCGTCGTGGTGGCTATGCCGCGCAGGCACAGGCCCCCGCCGCGCCGGTCAACGTCGCCGAGCAGCTCGAGCGCCTGGAAGGACTGCTGCAGCGTGGCACCATCACGCCCGAGGAGTTCGACGCGCAGAAGCAGAAGCTGCTGGGCTGAGCCCGGCCGCGGGTGGGCTCAGGGCGTGCCGGCGTGTGGCACCGTCACCGTCACGGTCTCCACGTAGCCCTCGCGCACGGCTGCCGCACGCTCGGCGAGTGACGACTTGGCGGTCAGCGCGAACAGGGTGCGTCCGTCGGGCCCACCCAACATGCACGCATAGCAAGGTGTGCTCGTGGCGACCTCGTCGAGCACGTGGCCGCCCTCGCTCACGCGCAGGCAGCGCGGGTTGCTGGCATCGGCGAGCCACACCGCGCCTTCCTCGTCGAGGCAGATGCCGTCGGGCATCGCGTCGGCCAGCTGCGCCCACACTCGCCGATTGGTGAGGCTGCCGTCGACGCCGACGTCGAACGCAGTGAGGCGTCCCCCGAGCGACTCGGCGACGATGAACGTGCCGCCGTCGGGCGTGAGCACCATGCCGTTGGGGAAGCGCAGGCCCTCGGCCGCCGTGTGCACGGTGCCGTTCTGGTCGACGCGACCGATGGCAGCCCCCTGGTAGGCGGCGAGCGCTCCGGCAGGGTCGGGGCCGGTGACGGCCGCGTCGAGGTCGAAGCCGAAGTTGCCGACGTACGCCCGGCCGTGCGAGTCGACGAGCATGTCGTTGCAGTGGAAGGTTGCGATGTCGCTCAGGTCGGCGTGCACCACCAGCGCGTCGTACTCCATGCGCAGCACTCGGCGATGCTCCATCGACACGATGAGCAGGCGGCCGTCGGGCAGCCAGCCCAGGCCGCTGGGCCGGTCGTCGATCACCACCTTGGTCTCGACGATGCCGTCGAGGTCGACCGTCTTCACGGCATGGTCGAAGAAGTCGCTGAACCAGAGCTTGCCCTGGTGCCAGCGCGGCCCTTCGCCGAAGTGCAGTCCCTCGGCGAGGATCTCGGTGTGCATGCGCGGCAGGCTAGTGCTAGTGCGCCTGCGTTGTCCCGCTCACGCTTGCCGCGCAGGGAGCGATCGCCGTCAGTCGGCGGCAAAGCCCGCGCCGGCGACCGCCTGCACCACCCAGCCCTGCAGCAGCGCTCCGGGCTCGGTGAGCGCGACCACGCAACCGCCGAACCCGCCGCCGGTCATGCGCGCGCCGTACACGCCGGGAAGCGCACAGAGCTGCGCCACCGCTGCGTCCATCGCCGGTGTCGACGTGGCGTACAGCAACCGCAGGCTCTCGTGGCTCTCGACCATCAGACGTCCGGCGGTGTGGAGGTCGTGTGCGCCCAGCGCCGAAGCGAAGTCGCGCACGCGCTGGTTCTCTCCAGTGACGTGCATGGCGCGCATGCGCACCACAGGGTCGTCGATGGTGCGTGCCTCATCGGTCGTCGCCGTACGCAGAGGGCCGATGACGGCCTCAGCCGCGGCGCACTCGGCCACGCGTTCGGCGTACGGGCTGCCGACCAGCGTGCGCTGCTGCACGAACACCACGACGATCTCGAGGTCGCTGGGAAGTCGCACCGGCTGCACCGTGAGGTCACCACAGTCGATCAGCAGCGCGTGGCCCTTCACCCCGGCAGTGATGGCCAGCTGGTCCATGATTCCCGTGGGCACACCCCAGGCGCGGTTCTCTGCACGCCGGCACAGCTGCGCTGTCTCCAACGCAGTGCCGCGGTAGCCGAGTGCGAGCGCCACGGCGACTTCGAGTGCGGCACTGCTCGACAGCCCCGCGCCGATGGGGATGTCGGTGCTCACCTTTCCCTGGAAGCCGACCGGTGACGGCAGTTCGCTCACCACACCCGCCACCAACCTGCCCCACGTGGGCTCCACGTCCTGCGGACGCTCGACGTGCAGCGGCAGGTCGAGCGCGTCGGGCTCGTCGAACGACGAGAGGTGCACGCGATCGCCGCCGCGCGTGCCCTTGATCTCGGTGTACCGGTCGATGGTCATCGGCAGCACCAGCCCGCCGGTGTAGTCGGTGTGGTCGCCGATGAGGTTCACGCGTCCAGGTGCCAGCACGTGCACGCGCTGACCGCTCATGCGAGGTGCAGCGCCGCGCTGAAGCGTTCGAGCGAATCGAGGTCGAACGGCGCGCGCAGCGCGATGTTGACCTGATCGGCACCTGCCGACACGTACTGGCCGATGCGGTCGATGATCTCCTCGTCGGAGCCGTTCAGCACTCCCGGGCGCACGAAGTCGCTGATGTCGCCGAACTGCTGACGCAGGCTGTCCTCCGAGAAGGCGAGACCGAGGTTGACTGCTCGGGCGATGGCCCGCGGATCGCGGTCGGCGTCGGCGCAGTGGCGGTCGAGCACCTCGTTCTTGTGCGCGAACTGCTCGGGCGAGATGAACGGCACGTTCCAGCCGTCGGCGTGCCGCGCGGCGATCTTCAACGTGCGCTTCTCGCCGCCGCCACCGATCCAGATGGGCAGCTTCGCCTGCACCGGCCGCGGCTCGTTGCGAGCCTCGGTGAGCGTGAAGTGCCGGCCGGAGAACGACGTGACGTCGTCGTGGAGCAAGCCGCGCAGGCACTGGATGCCTTCTTCCAACTGGTCCATGCGAGTCTTCACGTCGGGGAAGGTGATGCCGTACGCGTCGTACTCGACCTTCGCCCAACCGGCGCCGATGCCCATGTCGGCGCGGCCGCCGCTGAGTTGATCGATGGCCGTGATGGCCTTGGCGAGCACCGCGGGGTGGCGGTAGCCGATGCTGTACACGAGCGACCCGCACCGCACCTTCGATGTGCTGCACGCGAGCGCGGCGTGCATGGCGACGGCCTCGAGGCACGCCGCGTCGTCGGGCTTGCCGGTGGCGCCGTAGAAGTGGTCCCACACGCTGATCCAACCGAAGCCGAGCTCCTCGATGCGGCGCCAGACCCGGCGCAGCTCGTCGGCTGTCGTGTGCTGCAACCCGACGTGCACCCCGAAGACCGTCATGGCGGAGACGGTAGTCTGCCCGAATGCCCCGCGCCCTCGTCCAGACCGGTATGGAACTCGAGTACGACACGTTCGGTTCTCCCGACGATCCCGCACTCCTGCTCATCATGGGCTTCACCGCGCAGATGACGGCGTGGGACGAAGCGTTCTGCACGCTGCTGGCCGACGGTGGTCGCTTCGTGATCCGCTTCGACAACCGCGACTGTGGGTTGTCGACCCGACTCGACGGGCAGGAGGTCGACGTGCCGGCGGTGATGGCTGCCGCGTTCGCCGACCAGGAGCCGCCGCCCGTGCCGTACACGCTCAGCGACATGGCCGCCGACGCAGTGGGCCTGCTCGATCACCTCGGCATCGACCGCGCTCACGTGCTGGGCGCGTCGATGGGCGGCATGATCGCGCAGACCGTCGCCATCGAACACCCGGCGCGGGTGCGCAGCCTCGTCTCGGTGATGAGCCAGCCCGGCGAGCCCGAGGTGGGCCAGCCCACCGCCGAGGCCGCTGCAGCCCTGTTCGCCCCTCCGCCCACCACTCGCGACGAGTACATCGAAGCGGCGCCGTTGTGGCTCACCTGGGCGTCGAAGAAGTACCGCGACGTCGCCAAGGTGAAGGCCAACGCAGCGCGCGACTTCGACCGGTCGTTCTATCCCGAGGGTTCACCACGCCAACTCGCGGCCATCTATGCCAGCGGTCGGCGCACCGAGCCGTTGCAGCGGCTCGACATCCCGACGCTCGTCATCCACGGCCGCGACGACACGCTCATCACGCCCGGGGGCGGCTTCCGCACGGCCGAGCTCATCCCGGGCGCCAACCTGCTGTTCATGGCCGACATGGGCCACGACATGCCCGAGCAGCTGTGGCCGGTGCTGGTCGATGCCATCCTCAGTCACACCGGCCACGCCGCCTGAGCAAGGGCGGCGGCCCGTGGCCGGCGGGCGGGCTCGGTGCCGGGACGGAGCTGTCGCCGTACTAGAACGACTGCCATGTCTGGACCCCTCACTGGTTACCGCATCATCGAGATCGCCGGCATCGGCCCCGGCCCGTTCGCAGCGATGTTGCTCGCCGACATGGGCGCCGAGGTCATCCGCGTCGACCGCGCACAGGCCGTGCGCGGCTCGCTGCCCGACGGCGCGCACTACGACGTGATGTTGCGCGGCCGTCGCAACATCGCGCTCGATCTCAAGCACCCCGACGGGGTGGCCACGCTGCTCCACCTCGTCGAGCACGCCGACGCCCTCGTCGAGGGGTTCCGGCCCGGCGTGATGGAACGTCTCGGAGTCGGCCCCGATATGTGCCTCGCTCGCAACCCGAAGCTGGTGTTCGGCCGCATGACCGGTTGGGGTCAGGAGGGGCCGTACTCGCAGGCGGCCGGGCACGACATCAACTACATCTCGCTGGCAGGCGCATTGGCTCACTTCAGCCGTGCGGGGGAGGCGCCCGTTCCGCCGCTCAACATGGTGGGCGACTTCGGTGGTGGCGGCATGTTNNTGATGAGCATGTTCTGGGCGTTCCGCACCATCGGCATGTTCGACGAGAACGCGCCCGGCACCAACCTGCTCGACACCGGCGCCCACTTCTACGACGTCTTCGAGTGCGCCGACGGGAAGTACGTCTCCCTGGGGTCGATCGAGCCACAGTTCTACGCCGAGCTGATGCGCCTCACCGGGCTGTCCGACGACCCCGAGTTCGCCCGCCAGATGGACCGCTCGCAATGGCCGCACCTGAAGGACCGCCTGCGCGAGGTGATGAGGGCGAAGACCAGCGCGGAGTGGTGCGAGATCATGGAGCACACCGACGTCTGCTTCGCCCCGGTGCTCACCATGAGCGAGGCNNGGTGAGGTCGGCGCCGGCCCATCCGGGACAGCACTCGCGTGAGGTGCTGGTCGACTGGGGTGTGCCTGCCGTCCGCATCGAGTCGCTCATTGCGAGCGGAGCGGTTGCGGTGGCCGGTACGGTTGTCTGATGGGCACTCTGGTCTGCTTCCACGCACACCCCGACGACGAGAGCATCTCCACCGGTGGCACCATCGCGCGCGCCGTCGCCGAAGGGCACCGCGTGGTGCTCGTCGTGGCCACCAACGGCGACCACGGTGAGGTGCCCGACGATCTCGCGCCCGGCGAGACGCTGGTCGATCGGCGCCGCACCGAGACCGAGGCATCGGTCGCGGTGCTGGGCGTGCACCGCCTCGAATGGCTCGGCTACGCCGACAGCGGCATGACCGGTTGGGAGCAGAACCAGCACCCGAACTCGTTCTACCAGGCGTCGGTGCAGGAGGCCGCCGAGCGGTTGGCGGCGGTGCTCATCGACGAACAGGCCGACGTGCTCACCACGTACGACTGGCACGGGAACTACGGCCACCCCGACCACATCAAGGTGCACACCGTGGGTCATGCGGCGGCAACGCTGGCGCACACGCCTGCGGTGTTCGAGGCCACGATGAACCGCGACGCGATGGTGCGCTTCTTCGAGATGGCCAAGGCGCAGGGGATGGGCGGTGGCCCTGGCGACGGCGACGACGACTTCGACCCCAACGGGCCTGCCGACGACGGCAACCCGATGGGCATGACCGAGGACGAGCTCACGCACGCGGTCGACGTGCAGGGCTACGTGGCGCAGAAGCGCGCCTCCATCCGCTGCCACAAGAGCCAGATCACCGACGCCGGGTTCTTCTCGTCGATGCCCGATGAAGCGTTCGCGATGGCGTTCGGCACCGAGTGGTTCGTCCGCCCCGGCTCCGATCACGCCCTGCGCGAAGGTTGGCTGTTCGAATGACGCGGGTCTACCTCGTCCGTCATGGCCGAGCGGCTGCGGGGTGGGACACCGATCCCGACCCTGGGCTCGACGCGCTGGGCGTGCAGCAGGCCGCCGACATGACCGCGATGCTCGCCCCGCTGGGGCCGCTCGCCGTCGTGGCCAGCCCGTTGCGCCGCTGTCAGGAGACCGCTGCGCCCCTGGCCACCGCGTGGGGCACGCTGGTGCGCACCGAGCCGGCCGTCGCCGAGATCCCGTCGCCGGAGGGCGTGCCGATGTCGGCGCGCGTCGACTGGCTGCGAGCCGCGCTCGACGAGACGTGGGAAGCGCTCGGGCATCCGTACCCCGCGTTCCGCGACTCGGTGATCGCCGCCGTGTGTGCGCTGCCCTCCGACACCGTCGTGTGCAGCCACTTCGTGGCCATCAACGCAGTCATCGGTGCGGCCATGGGCGACGACCGGCTCGTCATCCGTTCCGTCGACAACTGCTCGATCACCATCGTCGACGTGGTCCGCGACGGCGACGACGTCTCGTTACAGCTTGTTGAAGGTGGCCACGAAGCCGACACCCTGATCCGCTGAACCGCCGTCCTGCTGGCAGACTTCAGCCATGAGGTCATCCCGAAGCCTGGCGGTCGTGGGGATCTGCGCGATGGTGCTGTCCGCGAGCGCGTGCAGCGACCAGCACAGCAGCGCCACCACCGGATCGGTCGGCGACACGATCGCCACCACCACCACCCTGGTCGACACCACGTCGAGCTCGTCGTCGACGTCCACCTCGAGCTCCACCTCGACGAGCACGTCGTCGACCAGCACCACATCGACCATCCCCGCAGTGAAGGGTCTCGCGCTGTCGGCCACCGGGCTCGGCGACGCACTGTTCGGTGCCGACGCCGACGGCGTGCTGGCCTACGTCGGCCACATCCTCGGCAGCCCCACCACCGACAGCGGGTGGACCACGCCCAACGCCACCGGCGCCGCGTGCCCGGGCACCACGGTGCGCTTCGTCGCGTTCAACGACCTGTCGCTCTTCTTCACCGACGAGTCACCGGCAGCGAGCGGCATCCGACACTTCGCGTCGTACACGTACGGCCCGGCGTTCGGCACCAGCATCTCGCCGTTCGGCCTCGCCACCGACTCGGGCGTGGGCGTCGGCTCCACCGTCGCGCAGCTCAAGGCCGCGTTCCCGTCGGTGGTGGTCAACAAGGCCACCGACATCAGCGGCCCGTCGTTCATCATCCAGGCGGGCTTCTTCGGGTTCCTCACCGGTACCGCTGCCACCGACACCGTCACGTCGTTCGTGGGTGGTTTCGGGTGCGGCGAGTAGATTCGTGCAGATGCTCGCTGCCGGTGTCGACACGCTGAAGAACATCCACCACGGCTGGGCCTGGGTGGTCATCAT
This sequence comes from Acidimicrobiaceae bacterium, assembly GCA_003154135.1. Taxonomy (GTDB): domain Bacteria; phylum Actinomycetota; class Acidimicrobiia; order Acidimicrobiales; family Ilumatobacteraceae; genus UBA668. The sequence goes on along the minus strand of PMCN01000095.1, from coordinate 858 downwards.
CGGCAACGGGCTCGCCGGCGTGTGGGCCCTCGCGGCCAACTGGGTGCAGCAGTTGCGCACCCGCGCGTTGTGGTGGTTCGTGGGCGCGGTGCAGGCCGCCGTGTTCATCCAGGTCACCATGGGCGCCATCCTCGTCGGGCACTACAAGGTGCCGCTGCCCAAGTTCCACGCGTTCTACGGGTTCGTGGCCGTCATCTCCGTTGCGGTCATCTACAGCTACCGCTACCAGATGAAGCACCGCCTCTACCTGCTCTACGGCTTCGGCAGCCTGTTCGTGATGGGCCTCGGCATCCGCGCCATGCTCATCGCCGCCAGCCGCTGACCCCACCCCGCCCCGGCCTCACCCCGTCGGGCGCGAAACGCCCCAACCCCGAGTCACAACTCACCCACGACCCCGGCGCCCGGACCCCGGCCGGTCGGGCGGTCGGGCGCGAAACGCCCCAAACCCGAGTCACAACTCACCCACGGGTCCGCTTCGTCCCGGATTCGGGACGATTCGGACCCGTGGGCGCGATTCGTGTCGCCGGTCAGAGGGCGGCGGCGAGTTGCTGCAGATGGGAAGCGAGCTGCGTCGGGAGCTTGTCGCCGAACTTGGCGTAGTGCTCCTCGATCTGGGGGATCGCACCCTTCCAGCCGGCGGAGTCGACCTTCAGCAGCTCCTCGATGTCGGCCTCGCTGACGTCGAGACCGTCCACATCGAGTGCACCCGGCATTGGCAGGTCGCCGATGGCTGTGCGCACCGCGTCGGCCGTGCCCGACACCCGCTCGAACACCCACTTCAACACGCGGCTGTTCTCGCCGTACCCGGGCCACAGGTACCGACCGTCGTCGTCGCGACGGAACCAGTTGACGAAGAAG
>PMCN01000069.1:8945-22935 GCA_003154135.1 Acidimicrobiaceae bacterium | reverse complement strand
CCGGTGCCGCGGGCGAGCTCGTCGAGCATCGCGGTGAGGTCGCCGTGACCACGGTGCACGCGATCGGTCAGCCCGGTCGGCATCGCCGAGCGTCGCGGCAGCACCGCGGTCACCGTGCCCTCCGTGTGCGCCTGGCGCCACGCGAGTGCAAGCCGGGCGAGTGCCGTGCTGCGTCCGGTGCGCCCGGCGCCGAGCACCAGTACGTGGTCGCCGTCGGGCACGTCGAGCACGGCAACCCCTTCGGCACGACAGTCGACGCCCACCGGCAACAGGGTGCTGCCGTGGGTGGCCGCCCCGCGGGGCAGCGCTCCGCCATCGATGGTCGAGGGCACCACGTCGACGCTCACCACCCTGGGTCGGCCGCGGGCCGGCGGTAGTGCCGTGGTCGGTTCCGCCAGCTGCGCCGTGAGGCGGCGATGGGCGAGCAGCACTCGCCCGGGCACGGCGGTCGGTACCGCTGCCGGCGACGCCCCCAGCGCCGTCGCGTCGAGCGGGTCGTGCAGGTGCAGCACCCACCGCTGCGCCGCGTGCGTGAGCACCGTGCTCGGCACCGTCGCGGCATGGTGCGTGCCGACCACGACGTCGACGCCGCCGCCCGGGCCGGCAGCGAGCACACGGTCGAGCAGATCGGCCTCCGGCAGGCTGTCGCTCTGGTCGAGGTGTCGCCGCCATGCGTCGAGCCCGTCGATCACGAGGGTGGTGCGGCGGCCGGTGGCGAGGGTGGCCGTGTCGTGCAGGCGGTGCAGCAACCGGGTGAGTCGCTCGCGCTCGTGCGGCCGCACCACCACGGCTCGGGGGTGCGCCGCGAGATCGTCGAAGCGAGAGTCGCCCGCGGCGTCGAGCACCGCGACGACCGCGCACTCGTCGCGCAGCACGTGTGCGGCCAGGGTGTGCAACGTCGCGCTGAGGCCGCTGCCGGAGCTGCCGGCGACGAGCGTCCAGCCGTCGGCCGCCGACCACTGCAGCGGCAACGTGCGTTGTTCGTCGGGGTCGTCGAGGAGGCCGATTGCATCGGGGGCGACGGCTGCCCGCGCCAGCGACGACGGGAGCGGCGGCAACCACGGCGACGGGGGGCGTTCGCTGCCGGCGATGCGCGCCGCGTCGTCGATGGTGCGCACGAGCGTGGCGAGGGCGACGCCTTGGTCGCTGGTGCAGCACGCAGCCTGGAACGTGACGTGCTCGTCGTCGCCCAGGCGCATCACGGCGCGCCCGGGCACGCTGCGCGGCAGGCCCACGGGTGAGCGCTCACCCACCACGTCGACTGCGTCGTCGGCGTCGTGCAGCCGCAGAGCGATGCGCAGGTTGGTGTTGGCACGGATGTCGTCGCTGATCACGCCGTGCGGTCGCTGCGTCGCCAGCAGCAGGTGAACGCCCAGGCTCCGCCCGCGCTGCGCCACGCCCACCAACGCGTGCAGGAAGTCGGGCTGCTCGGCCACCAGTGCGGCGAACTCGTCGATCACCACCACCAGCCGCGGCAGCACCACGGTCGGGTGCGACCGGCGCAGCGCGGCGAGGTCGGCGGCGCCGTGGTCGCGCAGGAGCCGCTCGCGTCGGCGCAGCTCGGCGTGCAGGCTGCGCAGCGCGCGGTCGGCGAGCTGGTCGTCGAGGTCGGTCACCACGCCCACCACGTGCGGCAGCGCGGCGCAGGCGTCGAAGGTGGCACCGCCCTTGTAGTCGACGAGCACGAACGTCAGCCGGTCGGGCCCGGTGGTTGCCGCCATGCCCGCGACGAGGCTGCGCAGCAACTCGCTCTTGCCCGCGCCGGTGGTGCCGGCGATCAGTCCGTGAGGCCCGTCGCGCACGAGGTCGATGTCGACGGTGCCGTCGAGTGCCACCCCGATCGGTGCACGCGGGGTTGCGTCGGCCTCGGCGCCGCGCCATCGGGCGGCGATTGCCGCGGGAGTGAGCGGACCTTCCACCGCCAGGAGGTCGGCGAGCCGCACGTCTTGCGGCATGCGGCTGCCCACCGCCACGGGGTCGTCCGGATCGACGAGTGGCGCCAACGCGGCGACGCACCGGAGGGCGGCGGCCTCGCTCATGCCTGCCGGCCACACCGGCACCGGCAGCAACGTGCGCGATGTGTCGGGTGCCCAGCGACCGGTGCGGCCGTGCGACAACGTGAGCGCGGCGGTGCACAGCTGCGGCACGCCCGCGTCGGCTGGCAGCACGGCCAGCAGCGCGTGCCGGTCGTCGGCGAGTGCTCGGCGCAGGGCGCTCGTGCGCATCGCGAGAGTGGGCGGGTGGTCGGCCACGAGCACCACGTGGCCCGCGCCGGCGGTGCGCAGCTCGTCGAGCGCCGCCGCGAGGCCGTCGTCGTCGACGATCGACGCGCCACCGTCGGGCAGTGCACAGTGGGGCAGCGAGTGCAGCCACTGCCAACGCTGCGGGTGCGGGGTCACCACCACGACGCGCAGATCGGCCGGACCGCACGACGCGGCCAGCTGTACGAGCAGCGAGCGCGCGGCGGCCGCCGTCGTGGCCGGCGGTCCGTGGAGTGCGAGCCGCTCGCCCGGCCCGAGCTCGGCCGCGACGGGCGCGTCGTGCAGCACCCAGGCATCGGTGTCGAGCGGGACCGCCACGTCGCCGATGCCCACCGACACGCGGAACGCGTCGCCGTGCTGGGGGCGGCGGTGCCAGAGCGTGGCGTCGGTGCACGACGCGGCGTGCGACGCCGTCACGACCGTCGGTGTGACTGCGAGGTGGTACTGCTCGAACGTGGCGCGATCGGTCGCGACCGCGAATGCGTGGGCGCTCATCGCGTCGCGATGCGTCGCCACCGCAGCGCGACGGCGACGAGCGGCGCTCACCCGCTGCACCAGCCAGCTGACGATGCCCACCGCGGCGCCCAACGCACCGAACCAGAGGAACATCGGCTGGTGCAGCACGGCGGCCATCGCTCCCGCCCCGGCGAGCCCCACCAGCGCCGGCGTGAGTCCGCCTGCACCGTGCTGGTGGGGGCCGAGGTCGTCGGGTGGTGCCGGTGCCGTCGCCTGCCACGTGGGCAGAGCTCGCGGGGCGCGCACGAGAGTGGCACCCTGGCATGCGGCGGGCGGGAGGGGCTCGGCCGACCGGCGCACGTCGAGCACGCTCTCGCCGATCTCGACCAGGTCGCCGTGAGTCAGCTCCACGGCCCCGTCGAAGGTCGCCCCACGCACCCGCAGCGGTGCCCGTCCGGTGAGTTGGGTGAGGCGCAGCCGTCCGTCGACCGACACGTCCAGGATCGCGTGGTGCGGCTGGAGATCTGGGTCGTCGCAGCGCACGTCGGCTCGGGGAGCGCGGCCGACGAGGTGCCGGCCGGGGGCCAGCGGGGTGCTCGTGCCGGCATCGGGGCCGGCGATCCAGGTGCCGGTCCAGGTGCCGGGCAAGGTCAGGGTCGAGTCGTCGGCTGCCTCGTCGGCCAGGGAGTGGGGAACCGGGTTCATCGCCCTCACTGGGTGCAACCGCCGGCCTGTGTCGGCAAAGAACTGCTGGGTTCGCGGCGACGAACATCGCAGGTGAGCCCCTCGGTGAGGCGAGCAGTGAGTCCTCCGGTGAGGGCGCGCGCGGACGCTGCCGGCCATGAGCTCCATCGACACTTCCCCTTCGTCCCGACTTCCCGCCCGCCTCACCCGTGAGTGGCAGGCCCTCGCCGCCCGACCGGCCGTCCTGCGTCGGGCGCAGGCCTGGGACCTACCGGTTGCATTCGGCTCCCTCGACGAGCTGGTCGCGGCCGCCGGCTTCTGGCCCACCCGCGACGACCGCCTCGCCGCAGCCGCCGCGCCCGACCGCCACCCTCACGACCGTGGCGCTCACGACTGCCACCCCCACGACGACGGCGCTCGTGGCGACGAGGTGCTCGCCGAACTGCTCGTCGTCGCCCGCACCGACGACCTTGCCGCGCGGGTGGTGCTGCAGCGTCTGTTGCCCGGACTGATGGCGCGCAGCCGCCGATGGGGTGCCACCCGCGCCGGCGGGTCGCCGTGCGCCTTCGACGAGCTGGTCGCGTCGGGCTGGCAGGTGGTGCGCACGTTCCGAGTGGAGAGCTCGTCGCGTCACCTGGCGGCGCGGCTGCTGCGCGCGGCCGAGCACCTCGCGTTCGTGAAGCCCAACCGTCGCCTCGGCCGCTTCGAGCCGGTGGAACCGCGCCTGCTCGACATGCCCGTCGAGCACCCCGCCGATCCCGACCCGCTCGACGAGTTGATCGAGGTGCTCGGCACCGCACGTCGTGCCCTCACCGAGCGCGACCTCGTGATGGTGCGGCTACTCGTCGGGGGCCGTTCGATGCTGGAGGTGGCCCGCGAGTTGGACGTCAGCGTGCGCACTGTCACCAACCACCGCAACGCGCTCGTGCAGCGGGTGCGATCGGCCGTCCTGGCGGCGTGAGTGGTCAGCCGACGATCTCGCCGTGCAAGCCGTCGAGGTGCTCGAGCAACGGCGGGATGCAGCGCTCGATCACGTCGAACATCGCTGCGTAGTGCTCGGGTCGTTTGCCCCACGGGTCGGGCAGCTCCTCGTCGCCCGGCATCGCATAGGGGTCCCATCGACGCAGCAGCTGCACCTGCACCGGCTCGAGTGCGCGATACGGCCCGACGCGTGCATCGACGCCGCCGCGCATGCGCTCGAGGTCGTCGACGTTGCTCGCGTCCATCGCGATGACGAGATCGAAGCGTTCGAAGTCGTCGGGGTGCACCTGCCGTGCGAGGTGGTCGAGCCGGTAGCCGCGGGCGCGGCCCTCGGCGCTGCTCATCCCGTGCGGAAGGTCACCCACGTGGGCCCGCGTGAGGCCCGCGGAATCGAAGCTGGCGAACGTGCGACCGGCGAGCATCTGGTTGGCCACTGCGTGCGCCGCTGGTGAGCGGCAGTGGTTGCCCAGGCACACGAACAGCACCTGCACAGGGGTGTCGCGGTCCGCCATGGACCGACTCCTACCACAGCGCGCGGGTCAGACGCCAGGGTCGAAGCGACGCAGGCGCAGGCTGTTGCTCACGACGAACACGCTGCTGAACGCCATGGCCGCGCTGGCCACGACGGGCGACAGCAGCCAGCTCATCGCCAGCGGGACGGCGGCGACGTTGTAGGCGAACGCCCAGAACAGGTTGCCCTTGATCACCGCCAGGGTGCGTCGGCTGAGCTGGATGGCGTCGGCGGCGGCATGGAGGTCGGCGCGCACGAGCGTGAGGTCTGAGGCCTCGATGGCGACGTCGGTACCGGTTCCCATGGCGATGCCGAGGTCGGCCTGGGCCAGCGCCGCGGCGTCGTTCACGCCGTCGCCCACCATCGCCACCACGCGCCCGGCCGCCTGCAGCCGTTGCACCTCGGCCACCTTCTGCTCGGGCAGCACCCCGGCCACCACTTCGTCGACGGTGAGGCCCACCTGCTCGCCGACCGAGGTTGCCGCGGCAAGGTGATCGCCGGTCAGCAACAGCGGCCGCAGGCCGAGCCCGCGGAAGCGCTCGATCGCGGCGCGACTGGTGGGCTTCACCGTGTCGGCGACGGCGATGGTGCCGGCAAGTGCGCCGTCTCGGTGCACAGCCACCACGGTGTGCCCTTCACCGCTGCCGGCCAGCGCTTCGGGCGCGCGGCCGACGGCCACCCACGCGCCATCGACGGTGCCCCCGGCTCCCACGCCGGCCTGTGCGACGAAGTCGGCGGGCACGGTGACCGCGATGCCCTCGTGCTCGGCGGCTCGCACCACGGCTCTCGCGATGGGGTGCTCGCTGCCCATCTCCACCGAGGCGGCGAGGCGCAGCAGTTGGGTGCGGTGCACACCGTCGGCGGGCTGCACGTCCACCACGTCCATGCGGCCGGTGGTGATGGTGCCGGTCTTGTCGAGCACGATGGTGTCGACCCTGCGCGTGCTCTCCAGGATCTCGGGTCCCTTGATCAGGATGCCCAGCTGCGCGCCGCGACCCGTGCCCACGAGCAGCGCAGTGGGCGTGGCGAGGCCGAGCGCGCATGGGCAGGCGATGATGAGCACGGCGACCGCGGGGGTCATCGCCTGGGTGAGGCTGCCGGTGCGGGCGAACCAGAAGCCGAGGGTGGCGACAGCGAGCGTGATGACCACCGGCACGAACACGCCGGCCACGCGGTCGGCCAATCGCTGCACGGGCGCCTTGCCGCCCTGTGCGGCCTCCACCAGGCGGGCCATCTGCGCGAGAGCGGTGTCGGCGCCCACGCGGGTGGCGCGCACCACGAGCCGGCGATTGGTGTTGATGGTGGCGCCGGTGACCGCGCTGCCCGGGCCTACCTCCACCGGCACGCTCTCGCCGGTGACGAGTGACATGTCGACCGCCGACGAGCCGTCGACCACCACGCCGTCGGTGGCGATGCGTTCGCCGGGGCGCACCACGAATCGGTCGCCGACGCGCAACTCGCTCACCGGGCGCACCACTTCCGTGCCGTCGGCCTGGATGACGCTCGCCTCGTCGGCGCCCAGTGCGAGCAGGGCGCGCAGCGCGCCGCCCGCGCGCCGCTTGGCGCGGGCCTCGAACCAGCGACCGGCGAGGATGAGGGCCACGGTGGTGCTCGCCACCTCCAAGTAGAGGTGGTGCGTGTCGCCGCGGCGGGCGAGCAGCGACATGGGCATGTCCATGCCGAGGTCGCCGGCAGGGGTGGCCACCAGTGCGTACAGGCTGTAGCCGTAGGAGGCGATCACGCCCACCGAGACGAGTGTGTCCATGCTGGCGGCCGCCTGCTGGGCATTGCGCCAGGCGGCCTTGTGGAACGGCCACGCCGACCACATGGCCACCGGTGTGGCGAGTACGAGCGCCACCCATTGCCAGCCGCGGAACTGCAGAGCCGACGCCATGCTGAGCACGAGCACCGGCACGCCGAGCACGGCCGCCACCACCAACCGCCGCCACAGATCGGCGATGCGTGCCTCGGCCGGGTCGGGCCCGGCGTCGACATCGGGCGACGGCACGGTGGCGCCGTAGCCGATCGACTCGACGGCGTGCACCAGTTGCTCGGTGCTGACGGCTGCGGGGTCGAACGACACGTTGGCCTTCTCGGTCGCGTAGTTCACCGTGGCGGTCACACCGTCGAGCTTGTTGAGCTTCTTCTCGATGCGGTTCGCGCACGCCGCGCAGGTCATGCCGGTGAGGGTGAGGTCGACGTGATCGACCTCTCCGTGCGGCGTGAGCTGCTCGGTGGTCATGGCAGTGCAACCCCAAGCGCGTACGCCACACCGAACGCGCCGGCGAGCACGGCGGCGAAGGCGACGAGGCGGGCGGCGACGCTCATGTCAGGCGACCACCTCGTAGCCGGCCTCGTCGATGGCGGCCACGATGGCAGCTTCGTCGAGGGTGTCGCCGTGCACGGTGACGAGCTTGGTGGTGAGGTCGACGGCCACGTCGGCGACGCCGGCCACCTTGGCCACCTCGCCCTTCACGGCTGCCTCGCAGTGCCCGCAGCTCATGCCCGGCACGTGGAAGGTGAGTTCGCTCATGTGTGTGCTCCTTGCTCTCTCGGATGGGGGTTCATCGGGTCGACCGGTCACGACCGCAGCAGGCGTTCCACGGCCTTGGTGGCTTCATGCACGAGGGCCTCGGTCTGCTCGCCGTTCGACGCCGCGCCGGCCACGCAGTGCTGCAGGTGCTCGTCGAGCAGGTGCAGCCCCACGCCCTGCAGTGCCTTGGTGACGGCCGCGACCTGGGTGAGCACGTCGATGCAGTACGTGTCGTCGTCGATCATGCGCTGCAGTCCACGAACCTGGCCCTCGATGCGGCGCAGTCGGGCCAGCACCTGTTGCTTGTCGTCGGCGTAGCCGGGTGTGCCGTGCATGCCGTCATGGTACCCCTGGGGGGTATGGTTCGCAACCTGCCTGACGACACCGGTTCGGTCTCACGCGTGCTGCGTGAACGTGGGCTTTCGCTTCTCGAGGAAGGCAGCGATGCCCTCTTGCGCGTCGGGCGTGACGGCCGCCGCGGCCATCAACTGCACGGCGAACTCGTACGCCTGCGACTGGTCGAGCCCGACCTGCGTGTAGAAGCCGCGCTTGCCCACGGCCTTGCTGTGCACGCTGCCGCGCGTGGCGCGGGTGAGCAGGTCGAGCGTTGCCGACTCGAGCTCGGCGTCGGGCACGGCGCGGTTGATGAGGCCCCATTCGGCCGCGGTGGCAGCGCTGATGGCATCGCCGGTCAACGCCATCTCGAGCGCTCGCTTGCGGCCGACGTTGCGGGCGACGGCAACCAGCGGCGTGTGGCAGAACAGGCCGCCCTTGCCACCGGGGATGGCGAAGCCCGCGCTCTCGGCCGCGACAGCGAGGTCGCAGGTGGCCACCAACTGGCAGCCGGCGGCGGTGGCCAGCGCGTGCACACGCGCCACGACCACCTGCGGGATCGACTGCACGGTGTCCATCATCTCGGTGCACACGTCGAAGAGGTGGGTCGCCTGCTCGAGCCCAGCTCCGGCCATGTCGGCGAAGTTGTGCCCTGCGCTGAACACCGGCCCGTTGGCGGCGAGGATGACGCCGGTGGCGTCGGACTCGCCCACCTCGCGCAGCACCGTGGTGAGCTCGAGCATCACGTCGAGCGCGAGCGCGTTGCGCTTCTCGGGTCGGTTGAGGGTGATGGTGACGAACAGGCCGTCGCGTTCGACGAGGAGGTGCTGGAGGCTCACCTCGCCAGTCTCGCGCTGCGGCCGCCGGCCCGTTCACCAGGCCCGGTTCACCAGGCCCGGTTCACCAGGACAGGTTCACCAGGACAGGTCGTGGCAGCTGCGGTCGTGTCCCTCTTCCACCTGCAGGGTGGCGTGGGTGAGGTTGAAGCGATCGGCGAGCAGTTCCTGCGCGGCGGTGAGCACCCCGCCCGTGGCGGTGCCGGCTTCCACGCACAGGTGGGCGGTGAGCACGTTCATGTCGCTGGTGAGCGTCCACACGTGCAGGTCGTGCACGTCGCCCACGCCGCTGATGCCGCGCAGCGCGGCGTCGATGTCGTCGACCACCAGGTCGGCCGGTGCGGCCTGCACGAGCACACGCACGGCATCGCGACCCAGCCGGAACGCGCGGGGCAGGATGAACAGGCCGATCGCCGCCCCGATCGCCGGGTCGACCCACTGCCAACCAGTTGCGCGCAGCATCACGGCGGCGACGATGACGCCCACCGAGCCGAGCATGTCGCTCACCACCTCGAGGTAGGCACCGCGCACGTTGAGGCTCTCCTGCGCGCCCTCGCGCAGCAGCAGGAAGCACGCGACGTTCACCGCCAGGCCGAGGATGCCCACGACGAGCACGGGCAGCGAGTGCACGTCGGTGGGCTCGCTGAAACGCCGGACCGCCTCGACCAGCACGTACCCGGCAACAGCGAACAGCAGCACCGCATTGGCCAGCGCGGCGAGGATCTCCAGGCGATAGAGGCCGAACGTGCGGTGGCCGGCGTGGCGGGCGCGGTTGGCCGCGCTGATGGCGGCGATGGCCATGCCCATCCCGAGTGCGTCGGTGGCCATGTGACCGGCATCGCTGAGCAGCGCGAGCGAGTGCGTGGCAACGCCCACCACCACCTGCACGACGAGGAACGCGACGATGAGCACGAACGAGATGCGAAGCCGGCCGGCATGGCGCGCGCCGGCACGCGCGCTGGTGTGCGCGTGTGAGTGCCCAGTTGCGTCACGGTGCCGCTGCTCCACCCTCCGAGTGTGCCACGAGCATCGACCGGAGGGCTACGGTTCGCGCCATGGCCGATCTGAGCGAAGACGAGATGAACCACATCGCCGACCGGCTGCTGGCGGCGATCGGCGCCGCCGACGAAGACGCGGCTCGCCTCGTGTACGCACCCGATGCGCTCATCTGGCACAACTTCGATCAGGTCGAGCAGACCGTCGACCAGAACGTGGCGACGTTGCACGACCTCCATCGCCGCGTGGCGAACCTCGAGTACACCGACATCCGCCGCTTCCTGTCGCCCGGTGGGTTCGTGCAGCAGCACACGCTCACCGGCGATGCCAAGGGCGGTCGGCTCACCCTGCCGGCGATGATCCGCTTCTGGGTCGACGACGGGCGGATCACCCGTCTCGAGGAGTACCTCGACACCGCCCAGGCGATGGTGATGTACCGGGCGTGAGTGCCCTCGTCGACTCGAACCCGTGAACCACACTGATCCGACCGGTGCCCTCGGACGTATCCTCTGGCAGTGAGGTTCTCGGGCACACGCGGATATGGGGACGACACGTCCGACGAGGCGCTGCTGGCCGGCATCGCGCTCGGCGACGATCGGGCCGGTCTCGTGTTCGTGCGCCGCTACCAGCACCGGCTGTTCGGGCTGGCGATCGGCATCGTGGGCGATCCGCGACTCGCCGAGGATGTGGCCCAGGAGGCCTTCATCCGCATCTTCCGGCATGCCGAGGTGTTCGACGCCCGCCGCGCGTCGGTGGCCGCCTGGGCGTTCACGATCACCCGCAACCTGGCCATCGACGTGCTGCGTGTGCGGCGCGACGTGCCGACCGATCCGCACGACCTGGTGTTCGGCGCGCTCACCAGCAACCAGCGCGGCCCCGACGAGGCCGCCGTCGGCACCGATGTCCTCGGTCGAGTGCGCATCGCGCTCGCCGACCTGCCCATCGACCAGCGCCGCGCCGTGCTGCTGGCGGCCGTGTACGGACGGAGCGCGTCGGAGATCGCCGACGCCGAGTCGATTCCGCTCGGCACCGCGAAGGGCCGCATCCGCCTGGGCATGGCCAAGCTCCGCGAAGCGCTGGAGGTGGAGGCGCGATGAGCAGCGACGCACAACACCCGGAACGCTGCGCAGCGATCGCCGACGACCTGCCGCTGCTGGCGCTCGGGACCTTGACCGGCCGTGCCCGCTCCGATGTGTTGGACCACGTCGAGTCGTGCCCGCATTGCCGTACCGAGCTCGAACAGCTCTCGCTCGTGGCCGAGGCGTTGCAGCAGCTGACGCCCGAGGTGCAACCGCCGCTCGGGTTCGAGTCGCGCCTCGCCGAGCGTCTGCAGGGTGCGATCACACCTCAGCGGCGGTCGCGACGCATCGCGGTGCTCAGCGCGGCGGCCGCCGTGGTGATCCTCGCGTTCGGCCTCGGCATCGTGGTCGCTCACGGAACCGGCGGCGGCTCCAGCCTGTCCGCGACCTCCGCTGCCGCTACAGCCGACCTCACGTCCGGTGGCGAGGTGGTCGGCTCTGTCGTGGTCTCGCCCGGGAGCCCGGCGTGGATGCTGGTGACCGTCGAAGGCGGTCGGTGGCAGGGAGCGGTGACGTGCGAGGTCACGCTCTCCGACGGGCACGTCGCCACTGTCGGCACGTTCACGCTGTCCGGTGAGTACCCCTCCTGGGCGGCGCCGCTTCCGTCGACCGGGGGCTCGGTGCGCTCCGCCCGGCTGATCGACTCGAAGGGCGCGATCATCGCCAGCGCGGAGCTCGGAGCGTGGACCGGTGCATGACGTGGCCCGCGCGACCCGTACGCAACGCCGTGGGCTGTCGGCCCGCGTGTACCTGCCTGCGTTCTCGGTGCTCGCCGTTGCGGTGGCGCTCGTCGGCCTGGGTTGGTCGAGGCACTTCGGCGGTGCACCGCTCGGCGATTCGGTGTCGAGCCTGCGCCTCATCGTGATCGGGCCGGTGAGCATTGCGATCATCGCCGTGATCCTCGTGGTCGAGCGGGTGCGGCCGGCGCAGCGCCGACCGCTCATCGCCCGCGGCCACCGCCACGACCTCATGTTCACGGTGTTCAACGCTGCGGTCGTCCTGCCGCTGGTGGCGGCGCTCAGCCTCTCGTTCTCGGAGATCGCGCGCTCCGCCCTGCCGTGGATCGTGCTGCCCAGGAACGGCGCCGTGCCGCGTTGGGCGGCGACCGCGGCGATCTTCGTGGCGATGGACGGGTGCAACTGGCTCGCCCACCTCGCCAACCATCGCGTCCGCACGCTGTGGCGCTTCCACGAGCTCCACCACTCGCAGGAGGACATGAGCGTGCTCACCGTGTTCCGCACGCACCCGCTGATCCACGTGTCGTACCTCGTCGCGCTCGTGCCGGCCATCGTGCTGCTGGCCAACGGCGCGCTGCCCACCGTGCTCCTGGTGGTCTACGGGGCCATCGTCGCTTTCGAGCACTCCAACACCAACCTCGGGTTCGGGCCGCTGGAACGCATCCTGGTCAGCCCGAACTACCACCGCATCCACCACAAGCTCGACGGACCTCAGGACGTCAACCTCGGCTTCGCGCTCACCATCTGGGACCAGCTGTTCCACCTGGCCGTGTTCCCCACGCCGGCGACGATCCGCACCGACACGGGGCTGCCCGGCCGCCCGCTGGTCGTCGAGCAGGAAGGGCAGCGCCCGCGCCACCTCGCCGTGTTCGCAGCACAGCTCGTTGCGCCGTTCCGTCCGTTGCACGACGATGCAGACCAGACAAATGGGGAAACCCACGACGACAAGGTGGTGGCGTGATGACGACGACCTCTCCGGACGCAGTGCAGTCCCGTGGCCGGACCTGGCTGGGCGCCGTGCTCCGCACGCCCCCGGCCGACCGACGGGTCGATGTGGCCCTCGTCGCGGTGCGCATCGCGCTCGCCTGGATCTTCGTCTACTACGGCGCCGGCAAGCTGTTCGGGTCGTTCAACGGACCGGGCATCCACGGGACCTCGCAGTTCATGGCCGACACCGCCCACCTTCATCCGGGCGGGCTGTTCGCCGTGCTCGGTGGTGCGCTCGAGCTCGGCGGCGCGATCGCCCTGGTGCTCGGCATCGGCTCGCGCCTGGTCGGGATCGGCTTGTTCGTCGACATGGTGATGGCCATGGTCACCGTCACGTGGACCAACGGCATCCACCCGACGAACGCTCCTCCCGCGGGCGTCGGGAACTTGGCCGGGTACGAGGTGAACGTGGCGCTCGCCACGCTGGCCCTCGTCGTGGCCCTGCTCGGCGCTGGTCGGTTCAGCCTCGACGCGCTCGCTTCCCGGCGCCTCGCGGCCACCGGGGAGTAGCGCCGCGTGTTGTGCGCCCCCGACAACGACACGGGGCCACCGAGATCGTGGGTGCGTCGCCGGTTCGATGCCGACCGGCTGTCAGCCCGCACCTTGCGGGTGGTGCGCGTGGTGCCCAACCTGGTGGGCGCGGTCGGTGCGGCGTACTTCGCCCGGGCGAGCCTGCGCTTCTACGTGCAGACGCACCGCCTCATCGGTGCGGCGTTCTTCGCCGAGCAGATGTGGGTGGTGTGCGCCTACCTGATCCGCCGCCCGGCGCGCGCGGTGAGCCGGCGCACCGGCGACTGGGCGCTCGCGTTCTGCGGCACGTTCGGTGGTGTGCTGTTCCGCCCGGTCGGCAGTCATCCGGCGTGGGGAGTGCGCATCGGACTGGTGGTCCAGCTGCTCGGGCTGGCGATCTGTGTGGTGTCGTTCGTGGCTCTCGGCCGCTCGTTCGGTTTCGCGGCCGCTGATCGAGGGCTGGTGCGGCGAGGCCCGTACTCCGTCGTCCGACACCCGATCTACGCGTCGTACCTGCTGCTCCAGGCCGGCTACGTGCTGCAGAGCATCTCCGTCTGGAACGTGCTGGTGATGGCGTTCGTGACGGTGTGCAACGTCGGCAGGGCTCTGGCCGAGGACCGCCTCCTCGCCACCAACGAGCGCTATGGCGACTATCGCCGCCAGGTGCGGTGGAGGTTGGTCCCCGGCGTCTGGTAGGTGGCCTTTGGAGTGATCCGACCGGCGGGTTCGGACGTACTTCTTGATGACATCAATCGAGGAGGATCACGTGGGACGAGTCAAGAACATGTCCGCCGACAAGCTGGTGCGTCGCCTTGCACCGATCGCCTTCGCGGCGACGCTGTGCCTGGGTGCCGCGGCATGTGGATCGACGAACAAGGTGAGCCCGAACAACGGGCCTACCACCACGGTGCAACCAGGCGCCAGCACCACCGTGCCCGCGCCCACCACCACTGCGCCCAAGTCCGGCGGCGCCGGGTTCTGATCGGCGCATCGCCTGCCGGTTGGTGTGGTGCCCCCCCAGGGATTCGAACCCTGAACCAATGGATTAAAAGTCCACTGCTCTGCCATTGAGCTAGAGGGGCGGGA
>PMCN01000069.1:0-8884 GCA_003154135.1 Acidimicrobiaceae bacterium | reverse complement strand
TGCAGGTGGAGTGCGAGGGCGTTGATGCCGAGCGCATAGGTGAGCACGTTGAGGGTCTGTCGAACGTGGCCGATGGAGTGCGCACGGCGAAGCCAGAGTGTGTCGTCGAGATGGCGGTTGATGGGGCCCGGGTGGGTGAGCCGGCCGGGACCAAGGTCTCTTTCTTGGTGCTGGGGGTCGGCACATAATGGATCTGTTCCCTGGTACGGCGGAAGGGGCGATCATGAGCGTGCGACGTGGTTGGAGCTACTCTGACGGGAAGATCGGCACACCTCCGAGGGGGTGGCGGCGCCGACTGATCCGAGTTTCGGCGTTGACCGCGGTGAGCCTGCTCACGCCGCTCATCATCTCGTCGTCCCCGGTCGCGGCAGTGGGGCCGGTGAGCGTGTCGCCGGACACGGGGCTGGGATGGACCGACACCGTGAACGTGATGCTGACGGGTCTCAACCCAAACACGGACTACGCAGTGCAGCAGTGCCGCGAATCGTCCGGCGTGTGTGACCCGACGACGAACTTGGCCGCTCACACCGATGGTGACGGAAACTTCGGACCGCAAGCCTTCGCGGTCAAGCGGCTCATCCTCGACGACGGCACCAGCGCGGTCGACTGCCTCATGGAGGGTTGCATCATCGCCGCCCTCGATGGTGGCGAAGCCACGCCACCTAGCGCTCCGATCCAGTTCGCCACTCCGCCGCCACCTGAGGCCCAACTCTCGGCCATGCCGAACATGGGGCTCTCGGACGGTGCCGGGATCAGCGTGTCGGGATGGAACCTGCAGGCCGGCACCGCGTACTCGATCCAGGAGTGCTCGGGGCCGTCGTTGGGATCGGCGACCTGTGACACCTCCACCGGTGTTGGCGCGACCACCGACGCCTCCGGCGTGCTGGCGCAGTTCACGTACCACGTGAAGAAGAGCATCACGGTGACCAGCGGCGCGGTCGACTGCAGCATCGCCGCGTGCGTTCTCGCCGCCCTCGGTGGGCCCGAGACCACACCGCCCTCCGTCTCCATCGGCTTCGCAGGTCCGTTGCCCACGGGACAGCTGTTCGTGTCCCCGAACATCAACCTGACCGATGGCACGCTGGTGAACGTGTCGGGACAGAACCTGGCGCACGGCACGCACTACTCGCTCGAGCAGTGCTCGACGACGCCCCGCGGCTGCGCTGGTCCCTACAGCGTGCCGGTGACCACCGACTCGTACGGGAACTTCGTCGCGACCTCGTTCACCGTCCACACCCCGATCACCGTGAGCGGCACGAGCGTCGACTGCACGAGCGCGGGCGCGTGCGCGATCGTCGCGGTCGGCGGACCCGAGACGAACCCGCCGTCGACCCTCCTCGTCTTCGGTACTCCTCCTCCGCCCGACCCACTGCGTGGCCTGACGGTGTCGAAGACGCTCGACCCCGACAACCCGCAGGCGCCAGTGGAACTGGCGGACCTCCAACCCGTGTACGTGTCGGGTGGGGGCGGGCCGCTCATGCAACCCGACCACGACTACGGCTTGGCGGAGTGTGTGGGCACGACGTGTGACCTGAAGCCCGTCACGGTGCACACCGATGTGGCCGGCTTCCTCGCAGGGGCGCGATTCGAAGTCCACCCGACCATCAACGACCAGACGAACGTCTGCCTCACCACCCAGTGCTTCATCGTGGTGCTCGACAGCACCGGTCAACCGGTGACCCACCAGGTGCCCTTCTCGTTCGCCGGTTCGCCCGTCGGCCCGCCGACCCTGCGTGGCAGGGTCACCCTCACCCCTCTTCCGGACGGGAAGTCACCGTCGGGCATGTGGGGCGTCGCGGCGTGCCTCGGCGGCCCGGGTTGCGCACACCCGGTGCTGGCGTCGACCCCTGGTGGCAGCAGCTACCAGTTCCTCGATCTGACCGCCGGGCAGAGCTGGGATCTGGCCGCCTTCCAGGTCGACAGCAGCGGCTTGCACATCAGCGACCACTTCGTGGTCACGCCCGCTGCCGGCCAGGTCATCACCCGGAACTTCGTGATTCCCGGTGTCATGATGCCGCGGGGCGAGTTCGTGACCGGCACCGTGCTCGACGGTGACCCGATCAACCCGAAGCCGCTCAAAGCCGATCCGTTCGGCGGACCCGCGGGCTTCCCGCTCACGGGCGTCCTGGCGTGCCCCGGCACGCAGCACTACGGCGACCCGGGCTGCAGCGGCGTCAACGTGACGACGACGCCGACCGACGCCGCCGGCCACTACTCGCTGTGGCTGCCGGTGCCCGCCGGGCAGTCCTCGGCGACGTGGAGCATCGTGGGCTTCACGTTCTTCAATGCTCCTCCGTCAGGACGACTCACATCGGCCGCGTACACGACGTTGGTCATCCACCCCGACGTGGATCCGACCGTGGATTTCATCGTCCCTGTGGCGCCGACACTGACCTACACCGGACCGACTGCGGTCGTGAACGGCGACAGTGTCGTTCTCTCGGGCACAGCCCGCACGATGGACGGTGCTCCGCTCGCGGACCAGCGGCTCACGCTCGGTCTCGGTGCACAGAGTTGTGTCGGCTGGACCGATCCGACCGTGGGCCGGGCGACCTGCACGATCACCGTCGCGCAGACAGCCGGTCCTGTCGTCGGCAGTGTGATGTTCACCACCGACCCCACCTATCGTCCGTCTGACCCGGTGCAGGGCTCGGTGCGAGATCGGCAGACCATCGCGTTCGGTGCGCTGGCGAACAGAACCTTCGGAGCCGCGCCGTTCACCGTGGTCGCGACAGCCTCGTCGGGGCTGGCGGTCACGTTCACGACGACGACACCGTCGGTCTGCACGTCGAGTGGAACGAACGGGTCGAAGATCACGATCATCGGCGGAGGGATCTGCACGGTCCAGGCCGATCAGCCGGGCAACGCGACCTTCGCGTCCGCGCCGGATGTGCAGCGGACTTTCACCGTCGCGCGAGTGAATCAGTGGATCCTGTTCCTTCCGCTCGCCCACCGGACGATGGTGCAATCACCGTTCACCGCACTCGCGCTTGCCACGTCGGGTCTGCCTGTCAGCTTCACGACGACGACGCCGTCGGTGTGCACTGCCGGCGGGCCGAACGGTCGGACCGTCACGCTCGTCGGCGCGGGTCTGTGCAACGTGGTGGCCCGCCAGGCAGGGAACGGCAACTACAACCCGGCACCCGACGTGGCCTGGTCGTTCAGGGTGTCCAAGGCGAGCCAGGCGATCACCTTCGGCTCACTGTCGAACAGGAAGCTGGCCCAGTCGCCGTTCGTGGTGCCCGCGAAGTCGTCGTCCGGTCTCCCCGTGACGTTCACGGCGTCGCCCACCAGCGTGTGCACGGTCAGCGGAACGACGGTCACGTTGCATCACACCGGCACGTGCACGATCACGGCGCATCAAGGCGGGAACGGAACGTGGGCTCCGGCAGTCGATGTCAGCCGCACCTTCAAGGTGACCTGACGCGCCCGTCCTGCCCTCGTCGGCTGGTTCTCCCCAGGCGGACCCGTGCCTGACTCCGGTCGCACGGTTCCTATCATGGCGGGCGACGTACGCACGGAGCTTCACACGGGGGCTGCGACGGATGTCCCGCCTCCGTTGGGCGTACGTAGAACCCGCGTGAGCCGCGAGACTAGGGCGAGCGGCTTCCGCGGTTTCGTCCGACTTCCGCCGCTCCTGTCAGGGCGTGACCTCCACGCTTGGTGATCACGGCCTGACACGAGCCGGTGTTTCGGTGCGCGTGGCGTGGGCCGCAGGTCGAGTCACACGTCGAACCTGTGCCAGTGCCCCTCCGAGACGACGTCGACAGCTCCGTCGACGACGCGGATCGCGGTCTCGTCGTCGATTGCGTACGCGGGGCAGTCGAGGCCGGCCGCCCATGTCGTGGCGTTGGCCAACGTGTTCTCGGGAAGGTCTTCGTGGTCGAGGTGAGGGAAGATCGAGAAGTCGACCAGGCCGAGCGCGCCGTCGCCGCCGGCGGGCGGCTTCCATCCGACGAACTCCTTGCCGATGCGCGGCGTCATGACCATGCTCCCCGCACTCATGCCGATCCAGACCGTGTCGTCGAGCGATGGCAGCAGGTCGGTCAGCCCGCACTCGCGCATCCAGTGGCACAGGTACAGGGCGTCGCCGCCCGATACGAGCAGCACGTCTGCCTGGCTCACCAGGGGAACCCATCGCTCCCTGTCGATGCTGGGTAGCGCAGTCAGCTCGATCAGCCCCACCGATCTCCACCCCAGCTCGGCCATGGGCTGTTCCGAACGTCCCGCGACGAACTCCCACACGCGCTCGCCAGGACCGGCATGGGGATGGCCGTACATCGCAGTCGGGATGCACAGCGCGGTGCAGTCCTCGACAGGCCGGCCCAGCAGGTCGACGAGCGCGTCGTGGATGGTCGCGTTCCTGACGCCCGCCGAGGTCAGAAGCAGCCGACGCATCCGCCCAGAGTGCCCGAACCGGAGGTGCCTGTCCAGTGACCTGTCGGCCCGTCAGGTGCGAGCCAGGAGAATGGTCTGCGCGCTCCACCAGTCGAAGAATGGGTCCGAAACATCCCACTTCCGGGACATTCGCCACCCGTGTGCGCCAGACGTCACGAACATGGGACGAAGCGCGCCCAACACCGTTGAAGAACTGTCGTTGCACTCCGCTTTTCAAGTCGGCACTCTCCGTGGCCGATGTTGATGACGATGCAACGAACGGAGTATGCAGCGTGGGCTGGCCTTGCCGGCGGGGTGAGTGGTCACCCCACGTCGGACGAGCCGGTCGACGCGGCGCCCACGCGATCCTGGGAAGTCGGGTGGCGCTTCGCCCTGGTGTGGGTGGCGTTCGGCGTGGTGGTGCTGCTGCTCGGTGATGTCGCCGTGCGCCTCGGCCCGAAGGGCTCGCAGGTCGCGCCGTGGTGGCCGGCGGCCGGCGTGTCGGTGGCGGCGCTGGCGGTGCTCTACCGACGACGGTGGTGGCTGGCGGCGGCGGTGCTGGTGTTCAGCGGTTTCGGCAACCTGTGGGCCGGCCGGCCGGGCATGGTGGCGCTCGGGTTCGGCCTCAGCAACGCGGCCGAGGCGTTGGTCGCGGCGTGGTTCCTGCATCAGCGTGGAGGATGGGTGCCCCGGCTGCGCTCGCTCTCGGACGTCGGCCGCTTGTTGACGGCAGCCGTCGCTGGGGCCCTGACGATCGGTGTGGGTGCGGCATTGACCGTGGTCGTTGCCACCGACGGTGCCGTGCGGGACACCTTCGTGCACGTCATCCCGTCGCACGCGTCGGCGGTGCTGCTGCTGGTCCCGCTGGCCTACGTCTCGACGTCGAAGGTGCGACGTGGGCCGGTGGAAGTGGTTGCGTCGTGGTCGTTGGTCACGGTGTCGGTC
This sequence comes from Acidimicrobiaceae bacterium, assembly GCA_003154135.1. Classification (GTDB taxonomy): domain Bacteria; phylum Actinomycetota; class Acidimicrobiia; order Acidimicrobiales; family Ilumatobacteraceae; genus UBA668. The sequence continues at coordinate 3,562 of PMCN01000069.1, read as the reverse complement.
CTGGTCGTGTTCGGACCCGGGCAACACCTGCCCCTCGCCTTCGTCGTGATGATGCCCCTGGTGTGGTCGGCCATCCGTCTGCCGATCCGGATGGTGGCGCTCCAGCTGTTGGCGGTGGGATTGCTCGTCACGTGCTTGACCGCATGGAAGGCAGGACCGTTCCTCGCGGCAGGCCTCGGCGGCGAGACCGTGGATTCGATCGTGCAGTGCTTCATCGTTGCGTGCTCGACGCTGGCGTTGTCGCTGCGAGCGGTCACGTACGAGCGAGAAGCAGCCGAGGATCGCATTCGATCGAGCTCCGAGCTGTTCCGCCTCGGCTTCGAGGAGGCCTTGGTCGGCATGCTGCTGCTCCGGAACTCCGATCGCGGTCTGATCGTGGGTCAGGCGAACCGCGTTGCCGTGCGCAAGCTCGGCGTGCGCGCCGGTTCCACGGTTGGACCGGAGCTGCGTGACGATCGCCTCCGCACCCTCGTCGACATCGTGAACACCTTGCACCCCGGCGAAGGGTGGCGCGGCGAGATGAGCTTGTTGATCCACCCGCAGCCCGCCCAACGATTCTCGGTCGCGCTCGCCCGCCTCTCCGGCGCCGAATCCCCCGAGCTGGTGACGTGCCAGGTCGTCGACGTCACCGCGCGCCATCATGCCGAGCTCGAGCTGGAACGTCTCGCACGTCGCGATCACCTCACCGGACTCCCGAACCGACGCTCGCTCGATCAGCAGCTCAGCATCGAACTGGCGGCGGCGAGAGCAGCGATGAGCTCCGTGGCCGTGATGTTCGTCGACCTCGACGACTTCAAGCTGATCAACGACACGTCGGGCCACGAGTCGGGCGACCGGGTGCTCGTCGAGCTCGGCGAGCGACTCGCCAAGGTGATCCGGCCGACCGACACCGTTGCGCGCATGGGCGGTGACGAGTTCGTCGTGCTCTGCCCGGGAATCGGCACGCCCAGTGCAGCGACGAGCATGGCGGAGCGGGTTCGCTCGGCGATCCTGTCGCCGATCGCTCTCCCGCACCAGCACTATCGCGTGGAGTTGAGCATCGGCATCGCGTTGAGCTCGCCCACCGCGACGGCATCGGAGCTCCTCATTCACGCCGACCTCGCGCTGCACGCATCGAAGGCGGCCGGCAAGCACTGCGTCACGCTCTACACCCCCGACCTCGGTGCTCATGCGGAGGCCCGCGTGGTCCTCGAGCGCGATCTGCACGTGGCGATGGATCGGCATCAGTTCCAGCTCCACATGCAGCCGATCATCGATCTGCACACGGGCAGGATCCTCGCCGCCGAGGGACTGATCCGGTGGCGGCACCCGGCTCGCGGGCTGCTGCTCCCGAGCCAGTTCCTCGATGTTGCCGAACGCTCCGGCATGATGCCTGCGCTGGGTGCCTGGGTGCTCGACGACGCGTGCCGTCAGGCGGCGTCGTGGATCGCTCGCGTCGGCGAGTCGGCACCGGCCGTGCATGCCAACGTCTCCGCGCGGCAGCTCGATCGGCCGGGTTTCGCAGCGGTCGTCATCGACACGCTCCACCGACACTCCCTCCCGCCGGATCACCTCGTCCTCGAGCTCACCGAGACGAACCTCGCCCAGGTCACCGACGCCCTGGTCGACGAGTTGGAATCGCTCGTCGAGCTCGGCGTGCAGATCGCTGCCGACGACTACGGCACCGGCTACAGCCCGCTCACGCGCATCACCGAGCTCCCGATCCACATGATCAAGATCGACCGGCAGTTCATCGACGCGATGACCACCGACGAGCGCGCGCTGGCCATCGTGACGTCACTCAACGACTTGGCCGGCACGCTCCACCTCGAGGTCGTGGCCGAAGGTGTGGAGACGAAGGGCCATGCGCAACTGCTCGCCGACATCGGCATCGACATCGCGCAGGGGAACCTGTGGTGTGCTGCCATCGCGCCGGACGACTTCCAGAACATGATCGTCCACGAGCGCCAGAGCGCCCTCACCGCGCCTGGCGTCCGGCTCCGCGTCCCCGTCGTCCACACCTGACCGAACTGGCACAGAGACGGGCCCGGTCGGCCCGTCAGCTGGTCGGGGTGTCGTCGTACTCGTGCTCGGGGCCGGGGTAGACGCCGGTCTCCACTTCGGTGCGGTACCGGGTGGCGGCCTCGTGGAGCACCTGCGCCAGGTCGGCGTACTTCTTGGCGAACTTCGGCACTCGTCCGATCGTGAGCCCGGCCCAGTCGCTCCACACGTTGAGCTGGCCGTCGCAGTGCGGGCCGGCGCCGACGCTGATGGTCGGGATGGAGAGCTCCTTGGTCACCTGTGCGGCCACCGTCGACGGCACCAGCTCGAGCACCACCGCGAACGCGCCGGCATCCTCGACGGCGTGGGCGTCGTCGAGCAGTTGCGCAGCGCCCGCGCCGCGGCCCTGGACGACGTGGCCGCCGAGGCCGTGCTCGCTCTGCGGGGTGAAGCCGATGTGCCCCATCACCGGGATGCCGGCCTGCACGATGCGGCGGATCTGCTCCTTGCTGCGCACACCGCCTTCCAACTTCACCGCGTGCGCACCGGTCTCCTTCATGAACCGGATGGCGGTGTGCAGCGCTTCCTTCGGACCGTTCTCGTACGAACCGAACGGCAGGTCGGCCACCACCAGCGCACGCTTGGCCGCGCGGACCACGGCCCGGGTGAGCGGGATGAGCTCGTCGACGGTGACGGGCAGTGTGGTGTCGTAGCCGAACACGGTGTTGCCGGCGGAGTCGCCGACGAGCAGGAAGTCGATTCCGGCACCGTCGAAGATCTGCGCGGACAGGAAGTCGTAGCTCGTCAACCCGGTGATCTTGATGCCCTGTTCCTTCGCACGGGCGAAGTGGCGGATGCGAACCCGCTTGAGCGCCTCACCGCCCGGCGAGTCGTCGGGGAATGCTCGTTCATCGGTCACGAGGGCACGCTAACGCCGAACGGCGGGCGGCAGCGCACGCGCATCAGACGTTGCGCCGATAGCGACCGCCCACGTCGAACAGCGCGTCGGTGATCTGGCCGAGCGACGCGTGGCGCACGGTGTGCACCAGCTCGCCGAACACGTTGCCGCCGTCGAGCGCCACGGTGCGCAGGCGCTCGAGTGACGCCTCGCTCTGATCGGCGTGGCGCTGCTGGAACTCGCGCAGGCGGCGGATCTGGTCGTGCTTCTCGTCGTCGTCGGAACGGGCCAGCTCCATCGTGCCGGGCGTGCTGTCGCCCTCGGGGTTGCGGAACGTGTTGACGCCGATGATGGGCAGCGAACCGTCGTGCTTGCGCTGCTCGTACAGCATGCTCTCGTCCTGGATGCGGCCGCGCTGGTAGCCGGTCTCCATCGCACCCATCACCCCACCGCGTTCACTGATGCGATCGAGCTCGGCGAGCACGGCCGCCTCCACCATGTCGGTGAGCTCCTCGACGATGAAGCTGCCCTGCAACGGGTTCTCGTTCATCGCCAGGCCCCACTCGCGGTTGATGATCAGCTGGATGGCGAGCGCACGCCGCACCGACTCGGCGGTCGGCGTGGTGACGGCTTCGTCGTACGCGTTGGTGTGGAGGCTGTTGGCGTTGTCGTAGATGGCGCACA
>PMCN01000044.1:3652-4167 GCA_003154135.1 Acidimicrobiaceae bacterium | reverse complement strand
GCCATCCACTGGGAGGGCGAGCCCGGTGACAGTCGCGCGATCACCTACGCAGCGCTGCTCGACGAGGTGCAGCGGTTCGCCAACGTCCTCAAGGGCCTCGGCGTGCAACGCGGCGACCGGGTCAACATCTACCTGCCGATGATCCCCGAGGCGGCCGTGGCCATGCTGGCGTGTGCTCGCATCGGAGCGGCGCACAGCGTGGTGTTCGGCGGCTTCAGCGCACAGAGCCTCACCGACCGCATCAACGACGCCGAGGCGAAGGTGCTCATCACCGCCGACGGTGGCTATCGCCGCGGCGACGTGTTCCCGTTGAAGGACGCGGCCGACGAGGCCCTGCTCGCCACGCCCACCATCGAGTCGGTGGTGGTGGTGCGCCGCGGCGGCAACGACGTCGCCTGGGTCGACGGTCGCGACCACTGGTACCACGACCTCATGGCCACCGCAGATCCTGTGTGCGCGGCCGAGCCGATGGACAGCGAGCAACTGCTGTTCCTGCTCTACACGTCGGGCACCAC
>PMCN01000044.1:0-3629 GCA_003154135.1 Acidimicrobiaceae bacterium | reverse complement strand
GCCAACGGCGCCACCCAGGTGATGTACGAGGGCGTGCCCAACTACCCGGCCAACGACCGCTTCTGGAGCATCATCGAGAAGTACGGCGTCACCAAGTTCTACACGGCACCCACCGCCATCCGCACGTTCATGAAGTGGGGTGCCGAGGAGCCGGACAAGCACGACCTGACGTCGCTGCAGCTGCTCGGCTCGGTGGGTGAGCCCATCAACCCCGAAGCCTGGATGTGGTACCACGAGCACATCGGCGGCGGACGGTGCCCCATCGTCGACACCTGGTGGCAAACGGAGACCGGCGGCATCATGATCAGCCCGCTGCCCGGCTGCACCACCACCAAGCCCGGGTCGGCCACGTTCCCGCTGCCCGGCATCGGCGCGGAAGTGGTCGACGACGACGCCAACCGCGTGCAGCACGGTGGCGGCTACCTCACCCTCACCCGACCGTGGCCCGGCATGCTGCGCGGCATCTGGGGCGACGCCGAGCGCTACACCGACACCTACTGGAGCCGCTTCCCCGGGCGCTACTTCGCCGGTGACGGCGCGAAGCTCGACGAGCAGGGCTATCTGTGGCTGCTCGGCCGGGTCGACGACGTCATGAACGTGAGCGGTCACCGCATCAGCACCACCGAGGTCGAGTCGGCCCTGGTGAGTCACCCTGCCGTTGCCGAGGCCGCGGTGGTAGGCGCCAACGACGCCACGACGGGCCAGGCCATCATCGCCTACGTCATCCTCCGCGGTGGGCTCGACGTCGACGAGGCCGCGCTCCGTGAGCACGTGTCGCACGAGATCGGCGCGATCGCCAAGCCGAAGACCATCTACCTCACGCCCGACCTGCCCAAGACGCGCAGCGGCAAGATCATGCGGCGCCTGCTGCGCGACGTGGCCGAGGGTCGCAACCTGGGCGACACCACCACGCTCGCCGACGCCGGGGTGGTCAACGAGCTCCAGCGGCGGGCGAACGAGGCCCCCACCGAGGACTGATCCCTCCGCGTGGTATCCGGTGAGGGCGCTCAAGATTTCCTCTCGCGCCGCCGATATCCCTGACGTGGCGATCGACGAGAGGAACGTGACCGGCGCCGTCAGCTCAACGGCAGACGATGTCGCGGTCGTGGACGGTGCGGCGCGCCCTGCCGGAGAAGCTGCCGTCGAAGCTGCCGTGGAACCTGCCGTCGCACCGCCCCCTGCAGCCGGCATCGACGACCTCCGGCTGCGTCTCGACAGCCCTCTCTTCGCACGCGATCACGGCCTGGGTTCGTCGCCCCCCGTGCCCCGCCTGCGTGAGCTGACCTGGGAGAACGTGATCAACACGACGTCGCAGCAGCCGTCGATCACGGATCGCGCCTTTGGCGACGAGGGCGCTCCCGCAGACCGAGCAGACGACCGCGCCGGCGGCGTGCCGGTGCTCACCCCGCTGCCCCCACGCCCCCCGTTGGCCTCGCTGTCGCCCTTGGTCGCCGACCTGCCCCTCACGTCCGGTCCCGTTGTTGCGGACATCGTCGTGCCACCGCCGATCGTCGTGCCACCGCCGACCGTCGTGCCACCGCCGATCAGCGTGCCACCGCCGATCAGCGTCGAGTCGCCCGCCAAGTCGCCGGCCAGCGAGGAGTACGACGATCGAATCGGCGAGCGACCGGTCGAGTCGGCGTCGATCGCGGAGACCTGGGTCGACTCGCTCGGCAACGAACACGTCGTGTACCAGATCGAGGAGCCGCCGCCGCTGGCCCGCGAGCCCGACCCGGTGGTCGACGGTCTCGCCGCGCTCATCCTGCAGGACACCCCCGCCGACGGCCAGCCGCGCTTCCACGAACCGGTCGCCCTCGACGCCACGCCCACGCCCGCGCCACCGCCCGTGGCACCGGCGGTCATCTCGCGCGACATCCCGATGGTGCCCATCGAGCGCCCGATGTTCCTGAGCGACTCGGGGCGCACGTCGGTGCAGCCATCGCTCGAGTCGCCCGAGGTTGCCGCCGAGCTGAACCGTCTCGCCTTCCTGCCCGACCAGGACGACGCAGCCGGCCCCATCGAGGTGCCGGCGATCAACTACACCGAGCCGGGGGAGAGCACCCTCGCCAGGGCTACTCCGCCCACCGCCTCGCCCACGCTCAGCCAGCACGAGATGTACCTGCCGAGCCGCAATCACGCACCGACGCACTCGCAGCGTGCGTACGGCGATCTCATCGCACAGGCGACACCGGTGGCTCCTCGTCGTCGCCGGCACGTGATGCGCCGGCTCGTGTCGACCGTGGTGCTGCTCGCCATGGTGGGTGGCGGCCTGTTCGCGGTGAAGTACTACCTGCTCGGCGCAGTGCACTGGTCGAGCGACATCGCACCCTTGGCGAAAGACGTCGAGACTGCCCGCGGCTTGCACTTCTCCGCCGAGGTGAGGGTGACCACTCTGCCGGTCGACACATACGCGTCTCGGCTCGCCGATACCACCCTGGGCATCACCGACGCCAATGCGTCGACGGTGCAGGGCGAATGGCGCGCGCTCGGCCTCCTCAGCGGCGACCTCGACCGTCGCGAGATCGGGCTCGCCGCGGTTCCCGATTCACCCGCGTTCTACGACCCGACCAGTTCCACGATCTTCGTGGTGCGGGGGCTGCAGCCGGAACTGAAGACGTTCGCACTGCACCGTGCGCTGGCCCTGGCGCTGCTCGACCAGAAGTTCGGCTGGGCAAGCCGCGTGGCCCACGCATCGCCCTCCGTGCAGCGCGGCACCCGCGCCTACTACGACGGTGATGCGCTCGCAGTGGCCGAGTCGCTCGTCACCGACGAGCAGCGTCCGCTCGTGGTCGCCCAGGTGTTCGGCATCTACGCAGCCGACAAGATCCCGGTCTCACCCGCGCCGTTCGGTTCGGTCGTTGCCGGCCGTCTCGGTGTGGGTCTGTGGCCGTACTTCCAGTTGCGCACACCGGCCCAGCGCGACGCCATCGAGAAGGACGTTCGCCTCACCGACGGCAAGGCGCTCGACCTGCGCCGGCTCACGTCCGATGCGGCCGACACCGGTCTGCCGCAGTCGGAGGGCATGTTGTTCTGGTACCACGCGCTCGCCGGTCGCATCGACAACGATCTCGCGTGGCAGGCCGCGATGGCGTGGCACAGCGACGACACCACGGTGGTCACCAGCGCCACCGGCGTGTGCGTCACCAGCCTCGTGCAGGTCAGCGAGAGCGTGCTGCCCATCGTGCAGCAGGCGTTCGACGCCTGGGCCGCGGCAGCCCCCGCCGCGTCGGCGACGAAGGTGACGGCGGGCTCCGCCGGGACCGGGGTGAGCCAGCTGACCATCACGGCGTGCGACCCCGGCGCCGATCAGCCGACGAACAACGGGCTGCAGCATCTCACGCTGGGCGCTGCCCCGCTGCGAGCCGAGCAGTACCGCGAACTGCTGATGGCGCAGCCGCAGCTGCGGCCCACGCAGGCCGCGTGCGTGCTGTACGGCAACGACCCGGTGAGCCTCACCGACGAGCGCGGCATCATCGACACGGCCGAGGGCTGGGCGGCTCCCAAGGCGCATCCCACCCCGGTGGCCACCGCCTGCTGACCGGTTCAGTCGCGGAAGTTGTTGAACTGCAGCGGGATGCCGAGATCGGCACCCTTGAGCAGCGTGATGACGGCCTGCAGGTCGTCGCGCT
>PMCN01000244.1 GCA_003154135.1 Acidimicrobiaceae bacterium | reverse complement strand
GCCGACATCGCCATCCACCTCCTCGACGCCATCGAGGCCGGCGAGCGCAAGCTGGCCAACCCCGACGCCCCGCTGCACGTCCCCGTCGCCGGCGACTGACCCCCCCGCCGCCCCCGCCCCGCCCCCGCCCCCGTCCACCTCGGTTGGGCGCGATTCGACCCACCACCTTGGTTGGGCGCGATATGACCCACATTCGGGCCACTTCGTACCCACGGGAACGTTTCGTCCCGGATCCGGGACGAAACGGACCCGTTCACGACTGCCGGCGGGTGGAGGATCGCCGCCCTCGGCGAGCACTACGGGGCGTTGAGGTTGTACTTGCTGGCGGTGGCGCCGGCCTGGTTCTGGTACTTGCTCTTCAGGTCGGGGTGGCCGTATGGGCGTTCGGCGGGCTTGTCGAGCTTCTGGAAGACGAGTTGCGCCACCTTCATGCCGGTGCGCAGCAGGATGGGCAGGTTGGAGACGTTCGACAGCTCGAGCACCACCGTGCCCTTGAAGCCGGGGTCGATGAAGCCGGCGGTGGCATGCACCTGCAGACCGAGACGCCCGAGGCTGCTCTTGCCGTTCACCACGCCGACGATGTCGTCGGGGCAACCGACGGTCTCGGCCGTGTGACCGAGCGCGAACTCGCCCGGGTGCAGCACGAACACCTCGCCGAGGGGGACGCTGACGGTGTCCATCAGCTTGGTCTGCTCCTCGAACGGGTCGATGTGCGTGAGGCGGCTGTTGCGCATCACCCGGAACTCGGTGCCGAGGCGCACGTCGACGCTCGCCGGCTGCACGAGCTCGGGGTCGTACGGGTCGAGGAAGATGCGCCCCGAGCCGAGGAGCTCGCGCAGAGTGCCGTCGGAGAGGATCACGGCGGCGACACTAGTGGCCGATGGTCGATGCGGGTATCCTCGACACGATTCTGCGGGTGTAGTTCAGCGGCAGAACATCAGCTTCCCAAGCTGAGAACGCGGGTTCGATTCCCGTCACCCGCTCCATTGAAAGACCCACGAACTTTGGCGCTGGGACGGGGTACAGGCCCGGCTGAACGCCAAAGTTCGGGGTGGGGTCAGGTGTGGTGCTCGAGGTCGACCACGACGGTGGCCAGGTGCGAGACGGCAGGGTCGTGGCTGGCGATCACGACCGTGGTGCCGCGCCCGGCGGCGTCACGGAGGCACCGCAGCACGGCGGCCGCGTGGCCGGCATCCTGGTGGCTGGTGGGCTCGTCGGCGAGGAGCACGCGCGGCGCGGTGACCAGGGCTCTGGCCACCGCGCAACGCTGCTGCTCTCCCATCGACACGGCGTCGGGCACGGCCGCGGCCACCTTGTGCAGGTCGAGCGCAGCGAGCAACGCGGTGACGTCGGCACTCGTCACTCCACGGCCGGCGTCGTCGACGTTCTCGCGCACCGTCAGTTCGACAGCGAGGGCGAAGGTCTGGGGCACGAGCGTCATCACGCTCCAGCTCGGAGGCGAGAGGGGCACCTCGACGCCGTCGAGGAGGATCGCACCCTCGTCCGGCGCACAGAGTGCTGCGATGACACCGAGGAGCGTCGACTTGCCGCTGCCCGACCGTCCGCGCACGACCACCACGTCGCCGGGCATCGCCGTGAACGAGGTCGGCCGCAACCCCGACCCGTCGGGCCACCGCTTGGCGACAGCGATCGCCTCCAGGCGGGGCGTCATCAGCTTCCGTCCACGATCGTCGGGGCGTGATCGGGATCCTCGACCACGCCGTATGACAGTCGCACCACCGATGTCGCGGCCTCGACGAGCTCAGCGTCGTGAGTGGCGACGACGACCGTCGCTCCGAGGGCCACCGCTCGCGCGAACGCATCGACGACGCGGCGGGCGTTCGCCCGATCGAGCGACGACGTCGGCTCGTCGGCGGCGATGAGCGTCGGCCGCCGCGCAAGGGCGCAGGCGAGGGCGAGCCGTTGCTGCTCGCCACCGCTCATGTCGAGGACTCGCTTGTCGGCGCAGTCGGCGATGTCGAACTCGGCGAGCATCGACAACGCCGCGTTGCGATCCACGACCCCTCCGCGACTCGCCGCCCGCAGGTTGCCGAGACCGTCGAGGCGATGGATCAGGTTGTCGCTCGGCTGGGGCAGCAGCACCGAGATCGAGTCGCGACGGAGCGTGCGCCGACGCCGGCGGGACAGATCGGAGACGCCCGACCCGTTGATCAGCACGCTGCCCGAGGTCGGCCGGTCGAGGCAGCCGATGATGGAGAGCAGCGTGGTCTTCCCCGATCCGCTGGGTCCGGCGATCGCGACCATCGTGCCGCGGCGCACGTCGAGGCTCACGTCGTGCAGCGCGGCCACGTCGGACGACTGCGTGCGAAAGCGCCGTCCCACGCCCTCGCAGTGGACGATCGGTGCGTCAGGAGCCGGCATCGAAACCTCGGATGGCCTTCATCGGATCTCCACGGAGCGTGGAACGCACGATGATCCCTGCGACGACGACGATCATCGTCGCGACGACCAGCCCCGACGCCACGAACGTGGCCGCCGAGGCGATGAGACGAGGGGACGGTGCGACCGTCGGGAGCGAGTCGAGATGGCCGAGCGAGACTCGCGAGAGGACGATGCCGGCGCACGTACCGAGCGCGGTGCCGAGGACCGTGGGGATGGCGACCTCGACGAGCGCTGCACGCCACAGCGACGGCGTTCGAAAGCCGGTGCGGTGCATCACCACGTGGGCCTGCTGGCGACCGGTGCGGCGAGCACTCACGATCAACACCTGGATCCCGAGGGCGATCAGGACGAAGAGCACCGCGAGCGCGCCCAGCGGCGCATACGACCACGCCTGCGCTCGATAGTTGGTGGTGTCGAACACGGCGGAAGCGCGGGTGATCTGGCCGACCCTGACACCCTGGTCGCGCAGCCGCTCGACGACGTCGGGTGGGGGCGCGGTGAACCACAGGGAGTGCTGTGCGAAGGACGCCTGCCGCTCGAGCGCATCGCGGTCCACGACGGCTACCAGCCCACTCGACGACCCGGGGAAGTACGCCGTCGTGGCGACCACCGTGACGAGGATGTCGGGGCGGCCGACCGACGATTCGATCCGCAACGTGCCACCCAGCGACCCGCCGGCGACCAGGATGGCACGCAGCCCGCCGCCGGGAGTCGGTGCGATCTCGTCGAGCAGGCTCGACAGTGAACGCGACGAGGCACCGGGCGGCATGTGGGCCACCGCGGCGAACGTGGCGCGATCGACCCCGAGGATGTCGACGCTGTCGCCGCCGAGGTGACCAGAGATGCGGCTCACCTCGGTCACCCGCCCGACGAGCGCGGCGGCAGGGACATCGCCGAAGACGTCAACCGCCAGGTCGGCACCGACATAGGTGTTCGCCTTGTCGCGGATCTCCTGCTCCGACGTCTGCGACAGCAGCATGGCCGTGGTGAAGCAACCGGCAGCGATGAAGAACACCACCACCAGGAGAGCCGCCGCCCGAGCATCGAGGACCACACGGCGAAGGCCGAGGCGCACGGCTCGCGGCAGCCGAGAACCCGACGTTCTCGATGTCGACACGAGCCAGCGCAGCGGTCGATGGATCAGC
>PMCN01000081.1 GCA_003154135.1 Acidimicrobiaceae bacterium | reverse complement strand
TCCACCTGTGGCGACCTCACCAGCGCGCTCGACTTCAACACCTTCGACGCCAGCGTGCCCACGTTGCCCTCCACCGCTGCGCGGGCGGCGAAGGTGCTCGCCGACTGCCGCACGCTGCCCCAGCCCACCGCGCCGTCGACGCAGACACCGCCCACCACCGAGGCGGGCTGACGTGAACCGAACACGCGCCTGTGGCGTGTGTCTGGTGTGGACACGATGGAGGCCGCCGCCACGGTGGATGCTGTAGGGGAGTACGAGGCGTTCTACCGTCGCGAGCAGCCCCAGATGGTCGCCCTCGCACTGGCGCTCACGGGCGTGCGGGAAGTGGCGCACGATCTCGCGCAGGAGACCATGCTCAAGGCGTACGTGGCGTGGCCGTCCCTGCGGGAGATGGACCGGCCTGGCGCATGGGCGCGACGGGTCACCATCAACGCCGCCACCTCCTGGCACCGTCGGCGCGGCCGCGAGCAGCGGGCCATCGCCCGCATGCGGCCGGGCGCCACCGAGCAGCCCGAGACCGAAGGGCAGCGCTTCTGGGCGGCAGTGCGAGGGTTGCCCGAGCGCGAGCGCGCCGTCGTCGCCCTCTTCTACCTCGACGACCAGTCTGTGGCCTCGGTCGCCGAGGCGCTCGCCGTGCCGGCGGGCACCGTGAAGTCGACCCTGTCGTCGGCGCGGGCGCGCCTCGCTGCGGCGCTGGGAGCACGAGACGGGAGTGTGGAGCGATGAAGGAACTCGACGACCTCGCACGTGCGGCGGTGGCGGAGCTGAGGGCGGCTGCGGCCGAGGCGGCCCGCACCGAGGAAGGCCTCGCGGGCGTGCGCGCTCCGCAGCCTTCTCGTCGCTGGGCCGTGATGGTGTCGCTCGCCGCGGCGAGCATCTTGCTGTTCGCCGGCGTCTGGTGGGCAGTGCACGACGACGGCCGCGGCAGCATCGCTCCGGCATCGACACCGGTGGTGCAGCCGACGCAGGTGCCGGCGACCACCACCCCTCTGACGAATCCGACCACCGTCAGCACGACCGCCGTGAGCACCACCGCCGTGAGCACCACCGCCGTGAGCACCACGGTGCCGCACCCGGTGTCGGCCGTGGTGCTGCGTGGCGACGGCGTCGGCGATGCCCGGTTCGGCGATGCCGCCGGCGCGGCCGTCGCTGAACTGACTGCCCGGTTCGGCGCCTCGGTGTCCGACGCTTCGGGCACCAACCCTGTGACCGCCCCAGAGCTGTTCGACCCGAACAACCCAGATGGCGACTGGGTGTATCCCGCATCGCGTCAGGTCTGCTGGGGCGTCGCTCCGCAGCCCGCCTTGTGCGTCGACTTCGCCGGCGACACTCCGTCGACGCTGGTCATGGTGGGGTGGGCGTACTTCGACAACGATCCGGCGTACTCGGGTCCTCGCCTCACCGACGGAGCCGGGCTCACCATCGGCATGCACTGGGCGGACTTCCTCGACCATCTGTCCTCGCCGACGAAGGGCTGCTACGGCTTTGCCGCTGCGCGGACGCCCGACGGCATCGTCGTCGACCTCATGTCGTCAAGTCAGGTGTTCGGGTACTGCGGCGACGTCTCGTTGCCCACCGACGTACCCACGCCGGATCCGGCGACGGTGCGGGTGCAGGGCATGAGGTCCGGTCGACAGACGACGTACTACGGCCACTGACACCGGCCGACGGGGCGCTACTCGTCCTGGTCGCGCAGGAAGCGCTCGAACTCGGCGGCCAGCTCGTCGCCGCTCGGGATGTCGGCCACGCCGAGCGACAGCTGCTCCTGGGCGGCGTTGTCGTACGCCACCTCCAGCTGGTGCACCATCGTCACGTGGTCGTCGTTGCTGGACACCAGGCTGTCGATGCGCGAGCGCTGGATCTCGGCTTCACGCACGAGCGCCGTGGCGTGCACCTTGATGCCCGTGACCTCGTTGAGCCCCTGGAGCAGCGCGGTCGACGCCGCCGGGTAGCTCATCGCGCTGACGTAGTGGGGAACCTGCACCCACAGGCCGAGCGACGCGACGCCGGCTTCGGTGAGCGCGTGCTCGAGCACGGCGCTGACACCTGCCGGCACGTCGACCGAGCTCTTGAGGTACGGCATGTTGGCCACCACGTCGGCCGACGGTGAGCTGCTCGACAGGCGCGACGGCCGGCTGTGCGGGGTGGCGAACGGGTACGAGCCGAGCGCGACCATCTGGTACACGTCGAGGCGCAGCGCGAGCTCGGCGACGGCCGCGGCGAACGCCCGCCACTGGGTGTCGGGCTCGGGGCCGGTGAGGGTGAGTACGGGCCGGCCACCGCCGTCGGCGCCGAGCTTGAGATCGATCTCGCTCCAGACGAGTCGCGTGTTGACGCCCTCCCGCAGCTCCATGACCGGACGGCGTGCCCGGTAGTCGATGAACGTGTCGCTGTCGAAGGTGGCCAGTGGCGTGGTGCTGCACTCGGCATCGATGGCTGCGACGGCCGCGGCCGCGGCGCCACTGGCGTCGATCCAGCCGGACAGCATCACGACGAGCACTGGGCGGTCGAGCTGGGGGAGAGGGCCGTGCAGCAGGTAGGGGTCGTTCACGGCAGTGCCTCGAGCTGCTGCAGCGCGCTCGCGGCTGCAGCGTCGACCTGCAGCTTGAACGGCTCGAGCTCGGCCGCATCGCGCACGCCGAGCGCGCCGCCGAGGTAGCGGGCGTACACGCCCTCGAGGATGCACGCCAGCTTCCAGTACGCGAACGAGACGTAGAAGGCGAGATGGGTGAGGTCGCGGCCGCTCACCTCTGCGTACCGCTGTGCGAGCTCGGCGCGCTCCATGAACCCGGGCGCGGTGGTGGCCGACCCGTTCCACGCCGACGCGGGGTCGTTGGGTCCGGTCCAGTACACCTGCAGCAGGCCGAGGTCGGCCAGTGGGTCGCCCAGCGTGCAGATCTCCCAGTCGAGCACGGCCACCACATGACCATCGACGTCGACCATGCAGTTGTCGAGCCGGTAGTCGCCGTGCACGATGGTGGCCGGGCCCTGTTCGGGGATGCGACGAGACAGGGCGTCGTGCACGAGGTCGACCGCCGGGAGGTTGCGCGTCTTCTGCTGGTTCCACTGCCCGTACCACCGCTTGAGCTGGCGGGCGATGTAGCCCTCGTGCTTGCCCAGCTGGTCGAGGCCCACGGCCTGCAGGTCGACCGCGTGGATGGCGGCCATGGTGTCGACGAGCGACTCGCTGGCGGTACGCCGTGCGGCAGGGGTGAGCACGGCCGCCGCCGTGTCGCGGTCGCGCAGCACGTGACCGTCGACGAAGCCCATCACGTAGAAGGGTGAGTCGTTGACGGCGAGGTCGTCGCAGTACCCGAGGGCCGGAGCGACGGGCACGGCCGACGACTGCAGCCCGCTGATGATGCGGAACTCGCGCCCCATGTCGTGCGCACTGGCCAGCACGTGACCGAGCGGGGGGCGGCGCAGCACGGAACGGGTGCCGTCGGCAGCGGTGACCCGGTAGGTGAGGTTGCTGTGGCCGCCGGCGATGACGTCGAACGTGAACGGCGACCGGGCGCCCGGCACATGAGTGCACAGCCACTCGCTGACGGTGGGCACCTGGATGCCGGGAACGGCGTTGCCGGGGAGCGCGCTCATGGTGCTCGTACCGTACCGGGGTCGGGCGGTCGTCGACATCCCGGGCGGTATCGTGCGCTCCATGTCCGTCGACGTCACCGATGCCACGTTCCAGACCGAAGTGATCGAGCGCTCGCACACCGTGCCGGTCATCGTCGACCTGTGGGCGCCGTGGTGCGGCCCCTGCCGCACGCTCGGTCCCATCCTCGAGAAGGTCGTCGACGCCACCGACGGCAAGGTGGTGCTGGTCAAGGTGAACACCGACGAGAACCCGGCCGTGTCGCAGGCGTTCCAGGTGCAGTCGATCCCCGCTGTCTACGCCCTCAAGGACGGTGCGGTCGTCGATGGTTTCATGGGTGCGTACCCCGAGCACATCGTCGAGCAGTTCGTCGAGGCGCTGCTGCCCAGCGAGGGCGAGGAGGTGCTCGCCGCGCTCATCGCCGAAGGGACCGAGGGCTCGTTCCGCGCTGCCCTCGAGATCGACCCCGGCAACGAGGACGCCATCGTCGGCCTGGCGGAGCTGCTCATCGTGCGTGGCGAGAACGACCAAGCGCTGCAGTTCCTCGCTCGCATCCCCGAGTCCGACCGCACGCGGGTGGTGGCGGCCAAGGCCCGAGTGCAGGTCGCACCCGACGACGACCACGAGGCCACCCTCACCGCGTTGCTCGACCGGGTGAAGGACGACGAGGACGCCCGCCAGCAGTTCGTCGACATCCTCGAGCTGATGGGTGCGCACGACCCGCGCACCGCGGCATTCCGCAAGAAGCTCACCGCCCGCCTGTTCTGATCCCGAGCGTCAGCCAGTCTGCATCAGTCGGCNNCGGCATCAGTCGGCATCAGTCGGCATAGGCGGCGAACAGCTCGCCGATCGCCTTCGCCTGCCCGCCGGTGGTGCTCGACATCACTGCGATGGGCAGCACGCCGGCCGCAGCCCACTGGTCGAGTCGCTCGCGCACTTCTCCCGCGCTGCCGCTGACGGTGCAGTCGTCGATCCACGCGTCGGGCATCAGGTGGGGCAGTCGGTCGCGGTCGCCGGCAGCGAGGGCCTCCTCGATGGCCGCCATCTCGGACTCGTAGCCCGCCTGCTTCCAGTAGTTGCGGTAGTTGGGCAGGGCGACGTAGCCGGTGAGGGTGCGGCGATGGATCGCGCGAGCGGCCTCCTTGTCGGGGTCGATCACCGTCGGCACCATGTCGGCCACGAAGAAGGCGTCGCGGCGCTCGGCCGGGACGCGTGCCAGCTGCTCGGGCATGTGGCGCAGTGATCCATTGGCCCAGATCGCGCCGTCGGCGTGCGCGACGGCGAGGTCGAGCATCTTGTTGCGCAGCGTGGCCAACCAGATCGGCGGGAGTGCCCCCGCCGACCGCTGGGCGGCGCGGAGGCCCTCGACGTAGTGGAGCATGTCGGCGAGCGGACGTCCGGTGTCGATGCCGAGGCGCTCCATCGCCGGCGCGTGGCTGACGCCCAGCCCGAGGCGGAAGCGCCCGCCGCTCACCTCGGCGATGTGCGCGGCAGTCACGGCCACCTCGGCCGCGTGCGAGTGGTAGATGGGTTGGATGCTGGTCCAGAACGGGATGCGGCTCGTCACATGGGCGAGTGACCCGCACAGGGCGAGGTTGCCATGGATGCCGGGGCTGGCCAGCCCGGCAAACCCACGCCGGTCGGCCTCGGCGGCGAGCTCGAGGATGGCTGCCCGCTTGCCTGCGGTGCCGATCACGCTGATGGCCGGTAGGCCGGTGGGGGAGAAGGCCGTGCTCATCGCGCCGACGCTAGTAGCGGCGCTGGGCGAGCAGCAGAGGCAGACGTCCCGTCGGCAGGACAGGCAGGGCAGCGGGGGTGCGCGCACCGCGGTCAGCTAGCGTGCCGCGCATGGCCGGCCCTCGCACTCTCCGCGTCGGCATGGTGTGCCCGTACAGCCTGTCGGTGCCGGGTGGCGTGCAGGCGCAGGTGATGGGACTCGCCCGCGAGTTGCGGCGCATGGGCATCGAGGTTCGGGTGCTCGGCCCGTGCGACGGCCCGCCACCCGCCACGTTCGTCACCCCGCTCGGCAACAGCCTCCCCACGGCCGCCAACGGCTCGATGGCGCCGCTCGCACCCGACCCGGCGGCGGCGTTGCGCACGATGCGCGTGCTCTTCGAGGAGCAGTTCGACGTGCTGCACCTGCACGAACCGTTCGTTCCAGGCCCGACGATGACGGCCATCCTCCTGCATCCTGCGCCGGTGGTGGCGACGTTCCACGCTGCTGGCGAGAGTGCCAGCTACAAGTACCTCGCCGCACCCATCAAGGCGTCGGCCAAGAACCTGGCTCACCGTGTGGTGGTGTCGAAGGATGCGCTCGCGCTGGTCGAGGCATCGATCGGCGGTGAGTACGAGGTGCTCTTCAACGGCGTCGAGCTCGACCACTACCGCACTGCGACGCCCCACCCGACCACCGGTCCCACCATCTTCTTCTGCGGCCGGCACGAGGAGCGCAAGGGCCTCGACGTGCTCATCGCGGCGATGGACAAGTTGGGTCCCGAGGTGCGGCTGTGGGTGGGCAGCAACGGACCCGACACCGCGCGGTTGGAAGCGCAGACCGCCGCCGACACGCGCATCGAGTGGCTCGGTCGGCTCAGCGACGACGACAAGATCGCCCGGCTGCGCGGCGCCGACGTGTTCTGCGCCCCGTCGCTGCGCGGCGAGTCGTTCGGTGTGGTGCTCATCGAGGCCATGGCTGCGGGCACGTGCATCGTCGCCAGTTCGCTCGACGGGTATCGCAACGTCGCCACCGACCAGGTCGATGCGCTGCTGGTACCTCCCGGCGACCCCATCGCACTGGCCGACACCCTGCGCGTCGCGCTCGACGATCGGGCGCTCGCATCCCGGCTCGTCGACGCCGGCCATCGGCGGGCGGAGGACTTCTCGATGATCACGCTCGCCCAGCGCTATGCCGAGATCTATGCGGCGGTGGCCCGACCGAAGTCGGACGACGCACCCTTGTCGCCCTGGCCCATGTCCCCCCGGCCGGTGCGTTCCGCCCGTATGATGAGCTGATCGGCGCCGGAAGCGCCCGACAACCATCGTCCCCTCATCATCTCTTCCACCGTTTCCCCCCAACCGTTCCCCCAACCACAGGAGCCACACACATGCCCTGGATCATCGTCCTGGTCGTCGTGGCGTTGCTGGTCATCATCGGCATCGCCGGCTACAACCGCCTCGTCCGCAGTCGCAATCAGGTCGACAACGCCTGGTCGCAGATCGACGTGCAGCTGAAGCGCCGCATCGACCTCATCCCCAACCTCGTCGAGACCGTCAAGGGCTACGCGGCCCACGAGAAGACCACCCTTGAGGCCGTGGTGAACGCCCGCAACGCCGCCATCGCGGCCCCCGCCACTGCTGCGGCGCAGGCCGGCGCCGACAACGTCCTCACCGGGGCGCTGCGGCAGCTGTTCGCCCTCAGCGAGAGCTACCCCGACCTGAAGGCCAACCAGAACTTCCTGGCCCTGCAGGAAGAGCTCACCGCCACCGAAGGTCGGGTGGCCTATGCACGGCAGTTCTACAACGACAGCGTGCTCGGCTACAACAACCGCCTCCAGACCTTCCCCACTGTCATCTTCGCGCGCATCTTCAACTTCCAACGCCGCGACTTCTTCGAGACCGACGCCGCATCGCGTGAGGTCCCGAAGGTGCAGTTCTGACGTTCAGATGTTCGAACTGATCAAGTCCAACAAACGCAAGAGCGCCGCGCTCATCGTCGGCTTCGTCATCGTGCTCAGCCTGGTCGGCGCGTCGGTCGGCGTGCTGCTCGGCTATGGCTGGCAGGGCACCGTCGTCGCCCTCGTCGTGTCGGGTGCGATGGCCTTCGCCTCGTACTGGAAGGCCGACGCCATCGCACTCGCGGTCAGCCGCGCCGTGCCCGCCGACCCGCAGCAGTACCAGCGGCTGCACAACCTCGTCGAGGGGCTCTGCATCGCCAGCGGTCTGCCCAAGCCCAGGGTGTACATCGTCGACGATCCAGCGCCCAACGCGTTCGCCACCGGTCGCAACCCCAAGCACGCAGCCATCGCGGTCACGACCGGCCTGCTCGAGAAGATGAACCGNNAACCGGGTCGAGCTCGAGGGCGTGCTGGCCCACGAGCTGTCGCACATCCGCAACTACGACATCCTCGTCAGCACGCTCGCCGTCACACTTGTCGGTGCGGTCGCGCTGCTCACCAACTTCGCCATCCGGGCCATGTGGTGGAACGGTGGCCGGGTGTCACGGGGCAGCGATCGCAACGGCGGCGGCAACCCGCTGGCGCTCATCGGGTTTGCCTTCCTCATCCTCTCCCCGCTCGTGGCCAAGATCATGCAGGCCGCGGTGAGCCGACGGCGCGAGACCCTCGCCGACGTGTCGGCCTGCCAGATCACGCGCTACCCACCCGGCCTCATCTCGGCGCTCGAGAAGCTGCGCGACGACACCACGGTCACCCATTCGGCCACCGCCGCGACCGCGCACATGTGGATCGAGCAACCGATGTCGGGCGTGGGCGACAAGGGCAAGATGGGCATGATGAACAAGTTGTTCGACACGCATCCCCCGCTCGAGGAGCGCATCGCGCTGCTGAGGGAGCTGTGACCCGTCGCCGCTGGGTCGCCGCGCTGCTGGCGTCGTCGATCCTGGTGGCCGCTTGCAGCAGCGGGGGAGGTTCGGCGTCGTCCACCAGCGGTTCGGTCCCCGTCGCCACCTCGTCGCCGGCGAGCACCCCCGACTCGTCGTCGAGCACGGTGCCGGGCACCGACACACCTGGCACCGCCACCGTCGACACCGTGTACAGCGGGCCGGTGTACCCGCTCACCGGCCTCCCCGCCACCGACGCTGCGGCCGCAGCGCGTCCCGCGCTCGTGGTCAAGATCGACAACAACGCGCTGGCTCGGCCGCAGAGCGGGCTCGACGAGGCCGACATCGTGTTCGAGGAGATCGTCGAGGTGCAGACGCGCTTCGCCGCCGTCTTCCAGAGCCATGGCGCCGATCCGGTGGGCCCCATCCGTTCGGGACGCACGCAGGACATCGCACTGCTCGGATCGTTCCACAAACCACTCTTCGCCTGGAGCGGAGGCAACAGCAACGTCACCAAGGCCATCGCGTCGAGCGACCTCGTCAACCTCAGCGCACAGAAGCTCACCGTGTACCAAGGCGGCGGCTTCTTCCGCAGCAACGATCGGTCCTCGCCGCACAACCTCTACGCCAGCACGTCGAAGCTGTGGTCACTCGCCCCGGCGGGCAGTTCCCCGCCGCCGCAGCAGTTCCACTACCGCGCGCCCGGCGACACGGTGGCCGGTCAACCGGCGTCGGGCGTCACCGGCGACATGGACGGTCTGCGTGTCGACTGGACGTGGGACGCCACCAGCGGTCTGTACAGCAGGCGCAGCGGCGGCGCGGTGCACAGCGACGCATTGAGCGGGCCGGTCACCACCGACAACGTGGTGGTGATGGAGGTGGCCTACAAGCCCAGCCCCGCCGATGCCCGCAGCCCCGAGGCGCAGACCATCGGGTCGGGTACCGCCCTCGTGTTCAGCGGTGGCGCCGTGGTGCAGGGCACCTGGACCCGGCACGACCGGTTCTCGCCGGTGGTGCTCACCGACGCGTCGGGCGCCACCATCCAGCTCACCCCCGGTCGCACGTGGATCGAGCTGGCCCGGGCGGGCACCTTCAGCGCAGTCTCCTGACACCCGGCCGCACACGGTCGTGGTGGTGCGAGCACCCGCGTGCGGCCGATTTCCCTGAGGTCGCGGACGCTCCACAGCGATACGCTTGACGCATGAGTGAGCAGACGTCAACTTCGCGCGCCACTGGCACCCTCCAGGTGAAGCGTGGTCTCGCCGAGATGCTGAAGGGCGGCGTCATCATGGA
>PMCN01000305.1 GCA_003154135.1 Acidimicrobiaceae bacterium | reverse complement strand
CGACGCCTGAGTCATCTCGCGCCCACGGGGCCGGAACGTCCCACAACCGAGACGAAGCGGACCCGTGGGTCCGTTGTGACACGACAACGAGGGGTTTCGCGCCCGACACCGTCAGGAGGAGGGGGAGGGGGAGGAGGTGGAGCGAGAGGTGACGGCGGGGAGCGACACGGCCACCGAGCACTGCTGACCGAGCGCCGCGAACTCGGCACTCTCGGCGGCGGTGAGGTCCTTGCGCTCGAAGAACGCCTTCAGCTCGGCGTCGGAACGGCCGGCAAAGAACTTGTCGACCACGCACACGGCCTGGTCGTGGGTGAGGTGGCCCTGGGTCTCGAACTGCTGCACGAACTGGTCGTGCGCGTGGTCGCGGGACGACGGCGCGCAGCCCGCGACCAGCGCGGTGAGCGGCACGAGTGCGAGCAACAGGGAGCGGCGCATCGGCCGCACGCTACCGAGCTGCAGCGCGCGAGACTCGACGGGCCATGGAACCGACACCGGAACAGATCGTGCACGACGAGGGCGCGCAGCTCGACTTCAGCAACGACATGAGCTACGGCGACTACCTCCGGCTCGACAAGGTGCTCAGCGCGCAGCGACCGCTCTCGCCCGACCACAACGAGCTGCTGTTCATCGTGCAGCACCAGACCAGCGAGCTGTGGATGAAGCTCATGCTGCACGAGCTGCAGGCGGCCATCGCCAACGTCGCGGCCGACCAGCTCGCCCCCGCGTTCAAGAAGCTCAGCCGGGTGAGCCGCATCATGGAGCAGTTGGTGCACGCGTGGGACGTGCTGGCCACGATGACCCCGCCCGAGTACAGCGCCATCCGCCCCTACCTCGGCCGCAGCAGCGGCTTCCAGAGCTGGCAGTACCGCTGCATCGAGTTCGCCTGTGGCAACAAGAACGCGGCCATGCTGCGCCCGCACGAGCACCAGCCCG
Source organism: Acidimicrobiaceae bacterium (assembly GCA_003154135.1). Lineage (GTDB taxonomy): Bacteria > Actinomycetota > Acidimicrobiia > Acidimicrobiales > Ilumatobacteraceae > UBA668. The sequence continues at coordinate 22,992 of PMCN01000305.1, read as the reverse complement.
AGCGCCTCGGCGAGGTGGAGGCCGCCTACCGTGCACCCTCGCTCTACGACGAGACCCTCAGCCTGCTGGCGCGCCACGGTGTCGACGTGCCCGCGCACGTGCTGGCGCGCGACGTCACCCAGCCGTACCGCGCCGACCCCGGTGTGGAGGCGGCGTGGCTGCACGTGTACCGCAACGCCGAGGCCAACTGGGACCTCTACCAACTGGGCGAGGAGCTGGTCGACCTCGAGGACGCGTTCCGGCTGTGGCGCTTCCGCCACCTCACCACCGTGCAGCGCATCATCGGCTTCAAGCGCGGCACCGGTGGCACCAGCGGCGTGGGCTACCTCCAGTCGATGCTCGACACCGTGCTGTTCCCCGAGCTGTGGAGCATCCGCACCGCACTCTGACGACGGCGTGGGCCGCCTCGCCCCGCTGGTCCGGGCTTCTGGGCGGTTTGCGTGCCATCCGAGCTTCTGGGCAGGACCCCCGTCGGAAACCGGCACGAAACCTGCCCAGAAGACGCTCCTCAGTGGGTGAAGATCGGCCGATCGCCGCACAGGCCGTTCATGATCGCCACGGCCTGCGGCGACGTCGGTGACATCCCTGTTCCGCTGTCGGTGACCACACCCTGCTGATCGCTGGGCCACAGGGGCGTGTAGGTGAAGCGCACCGCCGTGGCTGTCTCCTGCGTGCTGCCGCCGGAGAACTTCCACGACACCTGGGCGAGCACCGGGGCGGCGCCGTTGAACGTCGCGCAGCCCACGGTGGTGTTGGTGAGCACCGACGTGTAGGCGCCCGTGAGGTAGCTGAACCCGCTGTCGCCCGGCGAGTAGAGCCCACCCTGGAAGCCATCGCCGTGCTGGTACCCGACGAGCAGCTCGTCCCGGCCGTTGCCCTGCACGTCGATCGGGTACACCTCCACCGGAGCGCCGGCCACCAACGCGACGCCCGTCGGTGCGATCGGCAACGTGGTGCCGCAGACGTGGAGCACTCCGTCACCGTCGGCCTCGACCTGCTCGTACCAGCCGTCGCCGTTGAGATCGGCGGGGACGACGGCGTAGGGCGCGGCCACGTCGCACGGCACCACCTCGGCCAGGTTCGTGCCGGTCGGCAGCTGCATCGGTAGGCCGTGCACCACCTGCTTGCCCTCGTCGGCGGTCACCCGGAAGTGCTGCGTCAGCGAGTGGCCGCGCACGACGAACGTGACGGACACCCAACCGTTGGCCGCGGTGACCAACTTCGAAGGCTGGATGCACAGGGCGCCCGAGCCACACCACTGCCGGAGCGCAGACGGCAGGTCGGCGAGGTCGGTGAAGAGCGGGCGGAGATCGACCCGCTCGGTGTCGTCGAGCGAGTTGCGCAGCGCCGTGGCTGCGTCGGCCCAGCGCTGCTCCTGGAGTGCCAAGAGGTAGTCGAACACCGCCTGCTGATCGGCATCGACCGGCTGTGCCACGATCGCCGGCGTGGTGGTGGGCACNNGTCGGCACGGTCGAGGCGGGCACGGTCGACTCCGACGTCGTCGGTAGCACGGTGGGTGCCCCCGTGGTGACGGTGGTGTCGGCGGTGATGTGGTGCGTCTGGTCGCGGTCGACGAAGACCACGGCGAGGATGGCAGCGGCGACCACCGCTGCAGCTGCGCCGACGACCCACCAACGCGTCCGGCGGCTGGGTCCGCCCGGCGTCGACGGACCACCGCGCCAGGCGCGATGCAGGCGCTCTGCCAGCGCATCCTCGAAGCCGGCGCTCGGACGCGACTCGTCGCCCACGTGTTGATCGATCCAGTTCTCAGGCATCTCGCACCTCCTGGTGACGCAACCGGCGCGACGCACGCGCCAGCAGTGATTCGGCCGCCCTGACACTGATGCCCATCTGCTCGCCGACCTGCGCGATGGTGAGGTCGTCGACGAACCGCAGCACCAGCGCCGCGCGCTCGCGGTCGGGCAGATCGGTCAGGTGGCCCGGCAGCGCGTACCGCACTGGCTCGTCGTCGAGCGCTGTCGACACCAGCTCCATGCGCCGCTGCTCACGCCGCTGCGATCGCATGCGGTCGAGGAACCGGTGGCGGGCGGCCACCACGAGATAGCCGATCGTGATGGTCGGCAGGCTGCCGCTGCGCGCCTTGGTCAGCGCGGTGAGGTACACGTCCTGCACGATGTCCTCCGCAGCGGCGCGGTCGCTGCCGCACAACATGGCGGTGTAGCGGTACACCTCGGCGAACGTGGCGCGGTAGCACGCCAAGAACCCGGCCTCGCTGCCCACGTCCCACACCTGTGCGCTCATCACCCCATCAGCGTCGCAGAGCGGGTGGAACCCGTCGCGCCAGCTCGACCGCCTGCGCGAACACCGCGTCGAGCATCGGCTCGGTGAGCCGGCCGGTGAACGTGTTCTGCTGGCTGGGGTGGAACGAGCACACGAGCGTCAGCCCGTTCGGGGCTACGACCACCACGCCGTGACCGAACTTGGGGCGCGGCCGCACCCCGAACTCGCCGCATGCCGCCTCGTACGCGAACGCGCCGAGGCACACCACCACGCGCAGCCGCGTGAGCAGCGCCACCTCGCGCTGCAGGAACGGGCGGCATGCGTCCCGCTCCTCGGGCAACGGCTTGTTGCCCGGCGGGGCGCACTTCACCGCAGCCGCGACCCACGCACTCGTGAGGCGCAAGCCGTCGTGCGCCGACACCGACGTGGGCTGGTTGGCGAGCCCGACGCGGTGCATGGCGCGGAACAGCCAGTCGCCGGACCGATCGCCGGTGAACACCCGCCCCGTGCGGTTGGCACCATGCGCGGCAGGGGCCAGGCCGAGCACCATCACCGCCGCCTTCGGGTCGCCGAAGCCCGGAACGGGACGGCCCCAGTAGGTCTCGTCGCGGTACGCGGCGCGCTTCTCGGCAGCGACCTGCTCACGCCATGCGACCAGGCGCGGACACTGACGGCAGTCACACACCTCATCACGCAACCGACCGAGCGAATCCACCGCAGGCACAGTAGGTTTCCGAGTTGCGATGGCGCGAACGAAACCNNACTCCCCCCACCGGCACCCTCGTGTTGCTGGTGCGCCACGGGCAGACGCCCACCACGGGCAAGCTGCTGCCCGGTCGGGCTCCTGGCCTGCACCTGGCTGACGCCGGCGTCGAGCAAGCGCAGCGGGCAGCCGAGCGCATCGCCGCGCTGAAGACGGTCGATGCCGTCTACGCCTCACCTCTCGAGCGTGCCCGCGAGACCGCTGCGCCCATCGCCGCCGCCCGCGGCCTCAAGGTGCAGATCGACCGGGGTCTGCTCGAGTGCGACTTCGGCGACTGGACCGGTGCCGAGTTGAAGGCGCTGATGAAGCTGCCCGCGTGGGGCACGGTGCAGCGGGCGCCAAGCACGTTCACGTTCCCCGGCGGCGAGAGCTTCACCGCCATGCAGAACCGCATCGTCGGTGCCATCGACCGGCTGCGCGCCAAGCATCCCGGCGGCACCATCGTGTGCGTGTCGCACGCCGACCCCATCAAAGCGGCTGTCGCGCACGCGATGGGCACGCACATCGACCTCTTCCAGCGCATCGTCATCAGCACGTGCTCGGTCACCGCCATCGCCTACGGCATGGGTGCACCGATGGTCCTCACCGTCAACTCCACGGGTGGCTCGCTCGCCGAGCTCCGTCCCAGTTGAGCCGGCAGGCCACGCCCCGATGAGCGTCTACTACGACTTCGACGAGGTGGATGCGTTCACCGTCGGCGCACTGGGCGAGCCCGGCGGGCGCACGTTCTTCATCCAGGCCCGCCGCGGCGCCACGCGGGTCACGGTCAAGTGCGAGAAGCAACAGGCGTCGGCCATCGCCGACTACCTGCGCCGGCTGCTCAACGACCTTCCCGATCCCACCGAGAAGCCGATGCCGTCGGCCATGGAGCTGGCGGGCCCGGTGGAGGCGGCGTTCGTGCTCGGCCCCGTCGGGCTCGGCTACGACAAGGGCACCGATCGCGTGCTGCTGCAGTTGGAAGAGGTGGTCGACCTCGATGAGGAGGGCGAGCCCGTCGTCGACGACGACGAGGAGGAGGACGACCGGGGCCACCTGCGCGTGTTCCTCACCCGCAGCCAGGCCGCGGCCTACTGCGAGCACGCCGACCAAGTGGTCGCCGCCGGTCGTCCGTCGTGCCGCTGGTGCAACCACCCCATGAACCCCGACGGCCACATATGCCCGCGGATGAACTAGGCCCTCTCGACTACCTCGAGTGTGCGGAGATCGACATCGAGGGCCGCATGCCGTGGAGCAGCAACGCGACGTTCCTCGTCAACCTGTCGGTGGAGGGGCAGCAGGTGGGCCAGGCCATCTACAAGCCACTGCGCGGCGAGCGTCCGCTTTGGGACTTCGAGCCCGGTCTGCACCGCCGTGAACTCGCCGCCTACTGGCTGAGCGTGGCCATGGGCCTCGACCTCGTGCCGCCCACCGTGCTGCGCGAGGGGCCGCTCGGCGAAGGCAGCGTGCAGTGGTTCGTGGAAGCCGACCACCAGCAGCACTACTTCACCATCTACGAGAACCGCGACGACCTCCACGAGGCGCTGAAGGCGTTTGCGCTGTTCGACGTCATCGCCAACAACACCGACCGCAAGAGCGGCCACGTGCTCATCGACGCCGACGACCACCTCTGGGGCATCGACCACGGGCTCTGCTTCGCGGCCGACTTCAAGCTGCGCACGGTGGTGTGGGAGTTCGGCGGACAACCCGTTCCCGAGCACTTGTTGGCCGCGGCCGCTCGCGTGGCCGACACGCCGCCGCTCGACGTCGCCACCCTGTTGAGCGACGACGAGGTCATCGCCATGCAAGAGCGTGCGCAGTGGCTCGTCGAGCACCCGGTGTTCCCCGTCGACCAATCCGGCCGGCGCTACCCGTGGCCGCTCGTGTGACCGAGGAGACCGCCATGCCCGATACGCCCGAGATGCCCGACATGCCCGACAGCACGCCCGACAGCATCGACCCTCTCGACACGATCGCTCGCCTGTTCGACGGCGAGGGCGCGGGCGAGTACCTCGGCGAGAACGTGAGCCAGGCTCAGCACGCCTTGCAGACCGCCGCGCGTGCAGAAGCCGAAGGTGCCCCGCCGGCACTGGTGGCCGCAGCGCTGCTGCACGACGTGGGCCACTTCCAGGGCACGGTGACTGGCCGCGACCTGATGCAGGGCATCGACAACCGGCACAGCGACACCGGCGCAGCCTGGCTGGCGCAGTGGTTCGGCCCGGAGGTCACCGAGCCGGTGCGTCTGCACGTGGCCGCCAAGCGCTACCTGTGCGCGGTGGAGCCCGACTACTTCCGGCAGCTCTCACCCGCATCGGTGTTCACGCTCGAGGTGCAGGGCGGGCCGATGAGCCCCGCCGAAGTGGGCGAGTTCGAGGCCGGCGGGTGTGCCCAGCAGGCCGTGCGCCTGCGCCGTTGGGACGAGGCTGCCAAGGATCCCGCGGCCACCGCACCGCCCTTCGACCACTACCGCCCCCTCCTCACGTCACTGCTGCGGTAGAGCCCGCTCACCGGCGGTCCGAAAACGGCGAAGGGCGGCCCGAAGGCCGCCCCGAACCGTTCCGGTGTTGCTCGGTCAGCCGCGACTCTGCAACGCCTCGATGAGCTTGGGAAGCACCTTGTGGACGTCGCCCACGATGCCCAGGTCGGCGATGCCGAAGATGGGGGCTTCCTTGTCCTTGTTGATGGCGATGATGTTCTNNGTAGGGCACCCAGCCGGCGTCGACGATGGCGCGCGATGCACCGGGCGCGCCCTTGAGCAACTTGGCAAGGGTCTCGACCATCTCGTACTTGGCTGCCTCGCCGAGGCCACGGCCACCCGACACAACGATGGCGGCTTCGTCGAGCTTGGGACCGGTGGTCTCCTCGACATGCACGGCGGTGACCCTCGCGGTGCCGGTGGCGCCGAGCTCGGGCACCGGTGCCGCGGTGACGGCAGCAGCCGCCCCGCCGGCCGACTCGGCGGCGAAGCTCTTCGGACGGAACGCCGCGAGGAACGGCCCGGAGCCGGAGAACGAGGTGGTGACCAGCACGTTGCCACCGAAGATGGGCGTGGTGACGCTGACCGAACCGCCGTCGGCACTGATGTCGACGTTGTTGGTGAGCACCGTGCGGTCGAGCTTCACCGACAGCCGGCTCATGACGTCGCGGCCCTCGTAGGTCTGCGGGAACATGATGAGGTCGGGGGTGTCGCCACCGTCGATGACGGCCTTGATGGCGGCAGACACGGCGACGCCGGGCAGCGTGCCGCTCAGATCGCCCGTGGCGTACACCTTCGTGGCGCCGAACTCGCCCAGCGAGCCGGCCACTGCCGAGGCATCGCCACCGACGAATGCGCTGACGCTGCCCCCGGTGCTGGATGCCAGGCTGCGAGCCTTGGTGAGGAGCTCCAACGTGCCCGTGGTGGGGGCGCCGTTGGCGATTTGTGAGTAGACCCAGATGTTCATGATGTCGTGCTCCCTCAGATGACCTTCAGGTTCTCGAGGAACGCCACGATCTTGGCGAAGCCCTCTCCGTCGTCTTCGATGACCTCGCCGGCGGCGCGGGCCTCGGCCTGCGTGACGCTGACGACGCTCTGGTTGGCACCGGCCCAGCCGACNNCGGGCAGGTGACCTCGTCGTAGCCGTCCTCGGTCTGGCGGTCGGCGTTGAGCGTGCCGCCGTTGATGACGACCCTCTTGGCGAAGGTGACCGACGGCAGGCCGAGCACCTCGGCCAGCTGCTCGGGCACGGTGCCGGTGTAGCCGTCGCTGGACTCGGTGGCTGCGATGACGAGGTCGGCGCCGCCCATCTTCTGGATGGCCGCACCGAGCACCTTGGCGGTGGTGAGGGCGTCGCTGCCCTGCAGCGCCGGATCGGAGACGAGCATGCCCTTGGCCGCACCCATCGCGAGCGCCGTGCGCATGCCCGACACCTCACCGTTGGGGGCCATGGAGACCAGGCTCACTTCCCCACCGCCGGCCGCGTCGACCAGTTGCAGCGCCATTTCCACGCCGTAGCTGTCGGACTCGTCGAGGATGAGCTTGCCGTCGCGCTTGAGGGTGTTGGTACCCGGGTCGAGCGCACCCGGCGTGGCCGGGTCGGGGATCTGCTTCACGCATACGATCACGTTCATAGGGACTCCATTGTTACCGATCGGTACGGCCGCTTCCTAACCCGCGAGCACCGAACACACCGGAACTTGGCGCTACCGTTCGGGCTCTTGCGCATCCTCCTGGTGGTGAACGCCTTCGCGTCGTCGGTGACGGCACGCAACACCGTCGTCGTGCACCGCGCCCTCAGCCAGGGCAACGACGTGGAGGTCGTGGAGACCAACCGACGGGGCCACGCCACCCGCTTCGCGCAGGACGCGGCACGCCGCGGCGTCGACATCGTCATCGGCTACGGCGGCGACGGCACGCTCAACGAGGTGGCCACCGGCGTGGCCGGCACCGACACTGCGCTCGGCGTGCTGCCGGGCGGCAGCACCAACGTGTTCGCGCGCACCATCGGCATGCCCAACGACCCGGTGAAGGCCGTGCACCTGCTGGCCGCAGGCATCGCCGCGCGCACCATCGAGCCGATCGGCCTCGGGAAGGTGAACGGGCGCTACTTCTGCTTCCACACGGGCGTCGGCTACGACGCGGCCGTGGTGCAGGAAGTGGAACGCCGAGCATCGATGAAGCGCTGGCTGGGTCATCCGCTGTTCATCTATGCCGCGCTGCGGACGTGGATGGCCAACTACGACCGCAAGGAGCCGCACTTCACCGTCACCACCCCGGGCGGCGAGCACGCCCCCGTCGACGGCTACTTCACGGTGGTGCTCAACACCAATCCGTACACGTACCTGGGCAATCGCCCGCTCGATCTGAGCCCGGCCGCCACGCTCGACCGTGGCCTGGTGGCGGTGACGTTCCGCACGATGCGGGTCACCGCCATCCTCGGTGGCCTGGGTGGCGCGCTGCGTGGCGGTGGTGTGAAGCCCAGCGCCACCCTCGACCTGCAGACCGACCTCAGCGAACTGCAGATCAGCCACGACGTCGGCTTCCCCTACCAGGTCGACGGCGACTACCTGGGCGAGACCAAGCACCTCGAGTTCCGCCACGTGCCCGAAGCCGTGCGCCTCGTGCGGCCGCAGCCGGTCTGACGGGTCACGCCGCGCCGGCAATCACCTGCAGCGCGATGTCGGGCACGTTGGTGCAGATGCCGTCGATGCCCCAACCGAGCAGCTCGCGCATGCGTTCGGGGTCGTCACAGGTCCAGGTGTTCACCTGCAGGCCCGCCGCGTGGCACTCGTCGACCGTCGACCGGGTGAGTGCGGCCACCCACGGGTGCAGCGCCGAATGGCCCTTGGCGACGAGGGTGGCGGCAATGCCCGCAGGCGCCTCGACGCACAGCCAGGCCGTGCGGATGTGGGGCGCCACGGCGTGGCAACGGTCGACGGTCTCGATGCGGAAGCACGAGACGAGCCAGCGATGGTCGTCGTGACGGGCGAGCAGGTGGGCGATGGTCTCGTCGGCGATTCCCTCGGTGGGGTCGAAGTCGGGCTCGTCGGGGTCGTTCTTGATCTCGACGTTCACCCACATGCCGGCGCAGGCGTCGAGGGCTTCACCCAGGGTCGGTATGGATTCGGGCAAGTTCCGCCGAGGAGTGTCGCCGATGAGGCGGCCGTCGCCAGCATGTGGGTTGTGGTGCACGACCAGGACCCCGTCGCTCGTGCGGCGCACATCGAGCTCGACCGCCTGGGCGCCCATCGACCCGGCCCGGCGGAACGCCGCGACCGTGTTCTCGGCCTCCGCGCGGCTCGCGCCGCGGTGCGCCATCACCGCTGTCATAGATACCCCCCATCGTTCGAAACTATGTCCGCCAGAGGCGATCGTCCCTTGCAATGCACCAGATTGTTACCTACCGTTTGCCAGAACGTGAAAACGCTCACAAACCACCTCGATCACAGCGGAGTGAAGAAGTGACCATCCCGGCTTCCAGCCTTGTCCTTGCGAACGCGGACTACACGTGGCGCAAGGCCGCCATCTGTCGCGACACCGACCCCGATCTCTTCTTCCCGGTAGGGACCACCGGCTACGCGCTGGTGCAGATCGACAAGGCGAAGCAGGTGTGCGACGAATGCCCGGTGCATTCCGACTGCCTCCAGTACGCCCTCGACACCAACCAGGACTCCGGTATCTGGGGCGGCACCTCCGAGGAGGAGCGGCGCACGATGCGGCGTCAGTTCGTCGCCCGCACCAAGACCGCCGTCTGACCCGAGCAGCCCTGTGGCCATCACACGGGCACGGTGAGATCGACCACGGTGCCCGTGGCGCGCGCCTGATCGCCGAGTCCCACGGCCTTGAAGTCGTCGGGCTGACCGGTGCGCATGGCGATGGTGCCATCGAGCTCGGTGGTGACCAGCGTGCGCACGATGGACAACCCCAGGCCGGTGGCCGAGTTGAGCTCGAACCCGGGGTCGAGGCTGCGTCCGTCGTTGATCACCCGGATGCGCAGTTGGCCGTCGGTGTTGTCGAGGACGACCACCACGTCGCCGCCGCTGCTTCCCTCGGGGAAGCCGTGATCGACCGCGTTCTGCAGCAGTTCGGTGAGCACCACCGACAACGGCGTCGCCACCGTGCTCGGCAGGCGGCCGCCGTCGCCCTGCACGGTGAAGCGAACGGGGCGGTCGGGTGACTGCAGACCCTCCTCGGCGAGGCGCAGCAACGGGCGGACGATCTCGAGGAACGCGACATCGTCGCCCGGCTCGCGCGACAGCGTCTCGTGCACCAGCGCGATGGTGCGGATGCGGCGCACGCTCTCGGCCACCGCGGCCTTCGCCTCCTCGGAGCTGAGCCGGCGGCCCTGCAGGCGCAGCAGCGACGAGATGGTCTGCAGGTTGTTCTTCACCCGGTNNGTCGCGCTTGCGCACCTCGGTGACGTCGCGCATGAGCAGCACGCCACCCGTCACCTCACCACCGGCCAGCACGGGCATGCATCGAGCCAGGAACGTCACGTCGGCGGTCTGGTCGAACTCCTCGATCACCGGCAACTTGGTCTCGAAGGCGCGCCGCACGGGACTGTCGTTGAAGCCGAGCTCGGCCAGTCGCATGCCGACGGCGTTGGCGCTGATGCCCACTCGGTGCAGGTGGGAGACGGCGTTGGGTGAGCCGAAGCGCACGCGTGCATCCTCGTCGAGCACCATCACGCCGTCGCCCACGCGCGGCGCGGCGCTCGAGTCGGCGACCGGGCCGCTGAACGGGAACGAGCCCTCGGCGATCATCGACGCGAACCGCTGGAACAGCCCGATGTACGTACGCTCGAGCTCGCCCGGCTGTCGGCCGGAACGGCTGGCCCACTCGCGGCTGAGCACCGCGATGACGTCGCCGTCGCAGCGCACCGGGATGGCCATCATGCGCACCGGCTCGGGCACGGACTCCACCTCGATCTCGCCCTCGCAGATCTCGCCGCTGGCGTACGCCTTGCCCAGCAGCGGCAGCTCGTTCTCTGCGGAGGTGCCCACGTAGTCCATCTGGTAGATGGTCTGGCCGGTGGCGGGGCGCACGTGCGCGATGACGATCCACTTGCCGTCGGCACCCGGCACGTAGAGCAGCAGGTCGGCGAAGGAGAGGTCGGCCAACAGGCCCCACTCGCCGATCAGGCGCTGGAGGTGATCGATCTCGTCGCGTTGGAGTGAGGTGTACTGCCGGGTGAGCTCGCCGAGCGTGGCCATGAGTCTTGAGTGTGCCACGCCCGTGGGGCGGTCACCGCGATCCGTCGCCCAACAGGTGGGTGCCCATCAGCAGCAGGGAGGCCAGGTCGTGCACGTCGGACGGCATGGTGGGCACCACGGCGGTGAGCGGCGCGGCCGACTCGAGCTCGCGCCGGCGTTCGGCCTCGCGGCCGGCGACCACCGTGACGTCACGGAAGCGATCGGCCACCTCGGTGAGCACGTGGCGCACATCGGCTTCGGTGGCCGACGACGCAGCGGCGAGCCGCTTCACGGCGGCCTTCTCGTCGGCCACTGCCCGCAGACCGTTGGCCGCCTTCGCCACCGCCGGCTGGCGTACTGCCGCGGGCAACGTGCGGTTCAGCACCAGCGCGCCGAGCGGCATCTGCCGACGGTGCAACTCGTCGGCCAGGTAGCGGGCCTCGCGCACGGGCGCGGCCTCGAGCGTGCTGACCACCACGAACGTGGTGCGGTCGTCGGTGAGCAAGCGCTCCACCTCACCGGCGCGAGCGACGAAGCCCGCTTCCATGGTCTGGAAGAGGATGAAGAACTCGGCGATGTCCTGCAGGAAGCGCGAGCCGAGCACGCGGTCGGCCACTTGGTAGAACGGCCGCGACGCCATCGTGAACAGCCGCGAGCGATAGGGCACCGTGATCCACTTGAGCAGGCGGCTGCCGAAGAACTCGCGCATGCGCCCGGGAGCATCGAGCAGGTCGAGCGCGTTGCGCGAGGGAGGGGTGTCGATGATGACGAGGTCGTAGCGGCCGCTGGCGTGCAGCTCGTACAGCTGCTCCATCGCAATGTAGTCGTGGCTGTTGACGAAGCGGCCGGTGATGTTGCGGTACAGCGGNNGTGTCGAGCATCGCCACCCACAGCTCGCCTCGCGAAGTGGAGCCGGCAGCGGTGAACGCCGACACCGGCACTTGCACGGCCGTGTTGCCGAGTGGGCCCAGACCGAGCGCCGTGGCCAGCCGCCGGGCGGGGTCGACGGTGAGCACCAGCACGCGCCCGCCGAGCAGCGATGCGGCCTGCGCGCCCAGTGCGGCGGCGACGGTGGTCTTGCCGGTGCCGCCGCTGCCGCACACCACCACCATCTCCTTCGCGCTCAACAGGTCGGCGAGCGACGAGGGTCCCGAGCGTGCCATCAGACCAACTCGTCCTGCAGCGCGTCGGCCAGGAGCGACACCACGCGGCGGCCGCTGGCCTTGGTGAACAGCTCGGGCACGATGAGCACGGGCACGGTGGTGGGCAGTGCGTCGCGCAGGCGGTCGAGGTAGCCGGTGGCCATCTCCCGACGTGCCTGCGCGAGCGTGGCCGCTTCGAACACGGTGGTCACCTTCGGCCCGACCGCCTCGACCAGCACCCGCTGCGCCTCGGGCCCGCACATGCGGCCGAACACGGCCTCGTCGTGCGACGAGAACCACTGCGGCAGCACCCGATTGGCGAACACGGCAGCGACGTCGACGTCGGTGGTGGTGCGTACCTTCTCGACCAGTTCGATCGTCTCGGTGATGGGCATCTCCTCCGGCGTGGTGACCACCACCAACCCGGTGCGCCGCGCGTCGCCGAGGATGCGCAGCATCCACTCGGTCTGCTCGCGCACCGGACCCACCTGCACGAGCTCGCGGATCGCACGCGGCGCGTCGATCTGGGCCACGATGTGCCCGCTGGCCTCGGCGTCGACGACGACGAGGTCGTAGTGACGTTCGCGCACCTCGAAGCAGATCTTCCCGATGGCGAGGATCTCCTTCACACCGGGCGCGGCGTCGGCGACGAAGTCGAACGTGCGGGCGAGCGGCCCGATGCGGCCGACGAGCGGGATGCGGGCCACCAGGCGCAGGTACTCGCGCAACGAGTCCTCGGTGTTCATGGCCATCGCGAACAGCCCCGGCTGCACCTCGGTGGGCTGGAAGCGCAGCTCGCTCATCTCGAAGGCGGCGGCGAGCGCGCCCTTCGCATCCATCTCGCACACCAGCACCCGCTTGCCCTGGCGGGCCGCCAGGTCGGCGATGGCCGCGGCGACGGTGGTCTTGCCCACCCCGCCCTTCCCGGTGACGAAGAGCAGTTCGCGCTCGAGCACGTCGATCACGACAGACCGCCCGGCGCCGCGGCGGTCACGCTCCCGGGCCCTCCTCGGCCAGGCGCAGCAGGTACGTGCCGTACGGGTTCTTGGCCATCGGCGCAGCGTTGGCCGTGAGCGCGGCGGCGTCGATCCAGCCGGCGCGGAACGCAATCTCGTCGGGCGACGCGACTTGCAGGCCCTGCCGCTTCTCGAGCGTGGCCACGAAGCTCGATGCCTCGAGCAACGAGTCGTACGTGCCCGTGTCGAGCCACGCAAAGCCGCGACCGAGCAGCTCCATGTGCAATCGACCGCGCCGCAGGTACTCGGCGTTGACGTCGGTGATCTCGTACTCGCCGCGCGCCGAGGGCTGCAGGTTGGCGGCGATCTCGACGACCTGCGGGTCGTAGAAGTAGAGCCCGGTGACTGCGTAGTTGCTGCGCGGCGCGACCGGCTTCTCTTCGATGCTGAGCACCCGGCCCTCGGCATCGACCTCGGCCACGCCGTAGCGCTCGGGGTCGTTGACGCGGTAGCCGAACACGGTGGCACCGGCCGACGATTCCGCACGGGCGACGCCGTGGTGCAGCTGATCGACGAGACCGTGGCCGAAGAAGATGTTGTCGCCGAGCACCAGTGCACTGGGCTCGCCGCCGACGAACGACGCCCCGATGACGAACGCCTGGGCGAGACCGTTGGGCGTGTGCTGCACCGCGTACTGCAGCTCGATGCCCCACTGGCTGCCGTCGCCGAGCAGGGTCTGGAACGCGGCCTGCTCGTGGGGCGTGGTGATGATGAGCACTTCGCGGATGCCCGCCAGCATGAGCGTGGTGAGCGGGTAGTAGATCATCGGCTTNNATCGGCTTGTCGTACACGGGCAGCAGTTGCTTGCTGACCCCGCGGGTGATGGGCCAGAGCCGGCTCCCCGTGCCGCCGGCGAGGACGATGCCCTTCATGGCCCGGCTCAGCCGCCGAAACCGATGCGACGGTCGCCTTCGGAGCTGCCGATCTCGACGAACGCGAGCTTCGAGGCCGCGACTGCGACGTCGCGGCCCTTCTTGTCGGTGAGCCACAGCACGTCGACCGCCCCGGTGAGCGCGGCCTCGATCTTCGCCTTCAACGCATCGCGGTCCTCGTCGTCGGCGAGTTCGAGCGTGATGTCGCGAGCTGTCTGCGTGACACCGATTCGTACGTCCACTGGGATCCCTTTCCAGAGCGCTGGTGCGCCACATGGTACCCGTGGGCTGCCGCGGAGCGATGATGGCCGAAAGCGTGGGACATCTGTCATTGACGCCATCGGGTCGTGCATGCAGGCTGTCCCCATGCGCCACGTGGTCATTCTCGCCTTCCCCGGACTGCAGTCGCTCGACGCCGTGGGACCGCTCGAGGTGTTCTCCGCGGCCAGCCGTGTCGTTGCGGGCACAGTTGCCGCCGGCCGTGTCGTTGCGGGCACAGTTGCGGGCAGCCGTGTCGTTGCGAGCACGGCTGGAGCCGGCACGGTCGGCTACCGGGTGTCGCTGGTGTCGGCCGACGGCAGCTGGGTGCACAGCGAGAGCGGCCTCGGGCTGGCCACCGAGGCGCTGCCGCCGGTGGGCACCGCGATCGACACGTTGCTGCTGCCCGGGGGCGACGGCGTGCATGCGGCCCGCGCCGATTCCCGCCTGATCGAGTGGGTGCGCGACACGGCACCGCACTGCCGGCGCGTGGCGACGGTGTGCACCGGCACCTTCCTCGCCGCCGAGGCCGGTCTGCTCGACGGACGCACGGTCACCACGCACTGGGCGCGGGCACCACGGCTGCGCGACGAGTTCCCGGCGATCACCGTCGACGCCGACCCCATCTACGTGCACGACGGACGCATCTGGACCAGTGCCGGGGTGACGGCGGGCATCGACCTCGCCCTGGCGATGGTCGACGACGATCACGGCGGCGATGTGGCGCAGACCGTCGCTCGCTGGTTGGTGATGTTCCTCCACCGCCCCGGCGGCCAGACCCAGTTCTCGGCGCCGGTGTGGGTGCCCCGCGCCGAACGCTCCACCGTGCGCGCCGTGCAGGCACTGGTGGAGGCCGCGCCCGGAGGTGACCATCGGTTGCCTGCGCTCGCGGCCGCCGCGGCGATGAGCGTTCGGCACTTCAGCCGCGTGTTCGCCGCCGAGGTGGGCGAGTCACCCGGCCGCTACGTGGAGCGCGTGCGCGTGGAAGCCGCCCGCCGCGAGCTCGAGTGCACCGGCGACACGCTCGACCTCATCGCCGCCCGCTGCGGGTTCGGCACGGCCGAGACCCTCCGTCGCTCGTTCCAACGCCGCCTCGGCGTCGCCCCCGATTCGTACCGCCGCCGCTTCCGCGTCGCCTGACGCTCTCCGTCACTCGAAAGGACATCCCATGCAGGTCGTCATCCCTCTGTTCCCGAAGTTCACCGCACTCGACGGCATCGGCCCCTACGAGGTGCTGCAACGCATCCCCGGCTTCGATGTCACCTTCATCGGTCACCAGCGAGGTGAGGTGCGCAGCGAGAACGGCTTCCTCGGCATCACCGTCGACGGGACGTTCGACGACTTCCCGCACCCCGACGTGCTCGTCTTCCCGGGTGGCGTGGGCACGCGCCCGCTGGTGCACGACCAGCAGGTCACCGACTGGGTGCGCGCCGTGCACGAGACCACCACGTTCACCACGTCGGTNNGTGGAGCACCTCGACCGGCGCATCATCACCGCGGCCGGCGTGTCGAGCGGCATCGACATGGCGCTGCGACTCGTCGAGCTGCTCGTCGACCGCACCGCCGCCGAAGCGGCTCAGCTGATGATCGAGTACGACCCGCAGCCTCCGTTCGACACCGGCAGCCTCGCCAAGGCGACCGCGCACGGCAACGGAATCGTCGAGCGCGTGATCGAGTACGCCCAGCTGCGCCAGTGAACGCAGCGCTCGTCAGGGCGCGTCGGTCTCGAGCTCGGCGCGCCGCTCGACGAGCTCGCCCAACAACCCGACCAGTGCGATCACCGCGCCGCCAGTGGCCGTCCACAGCCCCCACCCGACGTGGCCTTCGAGATGACCACCGGGGAACACCTCCACGGAGTCGATCTTCTTCGCGGTGTCGATGAAGCAGAGGCCGACGACCAGCGCGGCGCCCCACACGACGATGACGGTGACCACTCGCGGCCAGCGGTCGCGCAGCACGGGGATGGCGGCGAGCACGCCCACCACGACGAGCACGCAGCCCGCGGCCAGCACCAGCCAACGTTCGTTGCGGTTGACGAACTCGATGTCGCCGAACCCCGGCACCGACGACCAGCTGCCGAGCGTGCCGATGATGCACAGGACGCCCCCGAGGATGACCGCCCACTCACCGAGCCGTCGCGACGTCATGTCGTCACCGTACCGTCGGCGTCAGACCGAGGTCGCGCAGAACGTGTCGCCCTGCGGGAGTGACTGGAGGGTGCTGACGTCGGCGTTGCCGTAGAGGGCCGTCAACATGCCCTTCACCATGCCGCGATCGACCGCGCAGATGACCGGGTGCTCGATGGCGACGTCGCCGAACGGGCAGTGGTTGTTGACGATGCGCAGCTGGTTGTTGCGTTGATCGGCGTGAGCCGCGAAGCCGTGTGCGGTGAGCGCGTCGGCCACGGCCTGCATGGCCGAGCGCAGGCTGCGTTGGCCGGCGGCGAGATCGGCACCGGTCATGCCGTGCGCCATGGCCAGGCCGTACTCCTGCCCGACCTCCTCGGCCATCACCTCGGCCTGCTCACGAGGCAGCAGGCGCAGGGCACGGCCGAGCAAGGAGAGCACGAGGTCGTCGCTGTGCACCGGCACGTTGGTGACGGATTCGATCTTCGCGTCGGCGGGCACGCGGTAGTGCTTGCTGGGGCGGCCGGCCCCGGCGCCCTCGGCGCGCTCGATGACCACTTCCAAGTAGCCACCGGCGGAGAGCTTGTCGAGGTGGTGGCGCGCCACGTTGGGGTGCACACCGAACTCGTCGGCGACCTGCGACGCGGTGACGCCTGCGTCACGATCTCGCGCCATCAGGTAGATGCCACGGCGGGTGGGATCGCCGAATGCGTCGGTGATGGCCGACACCGTGCTCGTGAAGGAGGGCGAGTTCGCAGGCACGCCGATATTCTACCTATGCGCGTAGTGGTAATTCGTCACTGCGACGCCTTCACCCACCCTCGTGATGCGGAGACGTTCATGCCCAGCACCGATCAGATCATCGACGCCCTGCGCCCCGTGGAAGACCCCGAACTGCGCCGCAGCATCGTCGATCTGGGCATGGTGCGCGACGTGCAGATCGCGGCCGACGGTGGCGTGCGCGTGCTCATCGCGCTCACCGTCGCCGGGTGCCCGCTGCGCAACGAGATCCAGAGCCGGGTCACGGGTGCCGTGCTGCCGCTCGACGGTGTCACCGCGGTGGGCCTCGACTTCACGGTGATGACCGACCAGGAGCGCGAGGCGCTGCGCGAGAAGCTCCACGGCGGCTCCGACCACAGCCACGCGCCCGGCCAGCAGGCGCACGGTCATGCCGAGGGCCGCGCCGTGCCCTTCAACCAGCCGGGCAACAAGACCCGCCCGCTGCTCATCTCCAGTGGCAAGGGCGGCGTGGGCAAGAGCACCGTCACCGTCAACCTCGCCGTCGCGCTCGCCCAGCAGGGGTACAGCGTCGGTGTCGTCGACGCCGACATCTACGGCTACTCCATCCCCCGCATGCTCGGCACCGACCGCGATCCTGTGGTCATCGACGACATGCTCGTACCGCCCGAGGCCAATGGCGTGCGCTGCATCTCCATCGGCTACTTCGTGCCCGAGGGTCAGGCCGTCATCTGGCGAGGCCCCATGTTGCACAAGGCGCTCGAGCAGTTCCTCGCCGACGTCTTCTGGGACGAGCCCGACTTCCTGCTCATCGACATGCCGCCCGGCACCGGCGACATCGCGCTCTCCCTCAGCCAGTACCTGCCCCGCGCCGAGGTGTACGTGGTCACCACGCCGCAGCCGGCCGCGCAGAAGGTGGCCCGTCTGTCGGCAGCGATGGCGGCGAAGGTGGGCCTCACCGTGAAGGGCATCATCGAGAACATGAGNNGGCGTGCCGCTGCTCGGCCAGCTGCCGTTGGTGCAGCAGGTTCGTGAGGGTGGCGACGACGGCCATCCGATCACCGTCGATCACCCCGAGAGCGAGGCGGCGCAGGCGTTCCAGGCCATTGCGACGCGCATCGCCACCGAGCTGAAGTCGAAGAAGATCTTCAGCGCCGCCCTGAAGGTGAACTGACCGCTACCGGGCATCGACCGCCGGCATCAGCCCCCCGGAATCAGCCGAGGCACGTCGTCATCTGGCCGTTCAGCGCAGCTTGCTGCTGGTCCATCGCCGTCGCCTGGGCGTTCATGTGCTGTTGCAACGTGAGCTCCGCGGAGCTGCCGGGCTGGGTCGTCAGCCATTCGGTGAAGTTGGCCAACAGATCCTGCCACTGCGTGATGAGGTCTCCGGCGTTCGTGGCTGCCGTGGTGCACGCGGTCGCCGTCGCCGAGGCGGTGTCACGCGAATCCGTCATCGACGCGAGTGCAGCTTGCGACGTCGCCAGGTCGGCCTGTGCTCCGGAGAGCCCGTCCTTGGCGGTGTTCAGCAGCTTCGTGGTCGACGCGAGGTCGGCCTTGCTCGTGTCGAGCTGATCGGTCAGCTTGGTCACCTGCGTGAGCGCCGCGTCGCGTTGGCTCCTCAGGTCGTTGCGTGCAGGGGCTCCTGCGAAATAGCCGACGGTGGCACCCACGAGGAGCGCGGCCATTCCGATCGCGACCAGCATCGGCCAGCGACGCGCCCGCCTGGGCTCCGGCGGCAGCACCACGCTCGGCGGGACGGACGCTGCCGTCATCGCCGGCTCCCGGACGGCCGGGGTCATCGGTCCGAACAAGGAAGCAGGGCTGGAGGGGATCTCGGGCGCCGGGAACACCGGGCAGGAAGACTGGTCAGTGAGACGCTCTTGCATGGCGCCACTTCCTCTCGCATGGGGGACGTCCGCGCGTCCCCTGCCTTCGCAGGGTAGGCCGACGGGCCCCTGGCCGAACAGGGCTGTTGTACCCTGCCCGGTCGAGACGACTAGAGCGCGATGAGCCCCGCCGTGGTGGGCCGGAAGCCGCACGCGTCGAAGTAGAAGGCTCGCAGATCGTCGTCGAAGTCGACGTGGAGCCACTCGCAACCTGCGGCACGAGCGCCCTCGCCGGCGGCACGCACCAGGGCGACGCCGGTGCCCTCACCCCGACGGTCGACCGCCACCATCACGTCCTGGATCCACGCGTGCGCGAGGCCGTCCCACGCCACGTTCACGAAGCCGACGAGCACGTCGTCGTCGCGGGCAACCACCCAGCCGAGGCTGTGCCGCGCGGTGAGGCCCTCCCAGTCCCACTCCTCGTCGGTGAAGGTGCGCGTGCCGAACGCCTCGGCGTGCAACTCGTTGACCTCGCGGCTGCGGAACGCGCCGCGCCAGGTGTGCTCGACCGTCATCCTGCGAACGGTAGCCACCTCAGCGGCGGTACACCGCGAGCAGCATCTCCGCGTCGACCGAGTGCAGCGCCGCCTCCACCGCCGCGCGGCGCTCAGGCGATGCGCTCCACCAGTACGGGGTCATCTCGAGGAGGTGGCGCCGCAGCTGCGGATCGGGCAGTTGCACCGTGAACTGCACCGTGGTCACCGAATCCGGTGGTGCCGGAGTGGGCTCGTCGTCGCGGTGCGCGCGCGGCGTGTCGTAGACGAGTGCCTTCAACTGTGCGAGGTGGTGCGGACCTGGCGTGACCACGACCGCTGCGCCGCCCGGGCGCAGCACGCGCAGCATCTCGGGGAAGTCGCGTGGCGCGAACACGTTGATCACCACGTCGAACGGGCCGCTGTCGAACGGCAGGCGGTGGTTCGACGCCACCGCCACGTGCAGCCCAGGCGCTCGGCGCGCAGCGAGCCGGCATGCCGCCTTCGAGATGTCGATGCCCCACCCGGCACCACCCGCCGCGGTCGACGCCCGGGCGAGATAGGTGCCCTCACCGCACCCCACATCGAGCACCCGTGGCGCACCGCGCCCCGACGTGAGGTCGACCACCACTGCGCCCACCGCGTCGATGATCGGGTCGTACGCCCCGCGGTCGAACACCGCCCGACGCGCCCGCACCATCGCATCGTCGTCGCCGCTCGGTCCCCCGGCAAGGCGGCCACCGGGGAGCAGGTTCACGTAACCCTCGCGCGCCCGGTCGAACACGTGGCCCGAGCCGCACTCGAAGACGGTCGCCGACTCGGCGAGCGCGAGCGAGCAGTGCGGACATCGGTAGGCCTGCGGCACGACCGAACCGCCGGCGTCGTCATCTGCGATCATGCGGGGGACCGAGGGGTCATCGCCACGAGTATCACAGGGGGCACCGTGGAACTGCAGCCATCCGCAGCCGGCTTCGTCAGCGCACGACTCGACCGCATCGCCGGTCACCTCGAACGGCACTACATCGAGCCCGGCAAGATCGCCGGCTGCCAGCTCGCCGTCTCCCGCCACGGGCACGTGGGCTACCTCGAGTCGTTCGGCCACTTGGATCGCGAGCGCGGCATCGAGATGCGCGACGACGCCATCTTCCGCATCTACTCGATGACCAAGCCGATCACCTCGGTCGCGCTGATGACGCTGTTCGAGCAGGGCCACTTCCAGCTCGACGACCCTGTCGCCCGCTTCTTCCCNNGTGGGCATCCAACACCCCGTCGATCGCGTGTACCGCGACCTGGGTGTGCGCACGCTCGGCGCGAAGAGCACGCTGCCCGAGTTCATGGAGAAGCTCGCACAGGTGCCGTTGCGCTACCAGCCCGGTACGGCCTGGATGTACTCGCTCTCCACCGACGTGTGCGGCGCCCTCGTCGAGCG
The DNA here is from genome assembly GCA_003154135.1 of Acidimicrobiaceae bacterium. GTDB lineage: Bacteria > Actinomycetota > Acidimicrobiia > Acidimicrobiales > Ilumatobacteraceae > UBA668. Next base: position 2,401 of record PMCN01000305.1, on the reverse strand, counting down.
CATCTCAGGGATGCCGTTCGAGCAGTACCTGCAGGAGACGATCTTCGACCCGTTGGGCATGGACGACACGGCGTTCCAGGTGGCACCCGAGAAGGCGCACCGCTTCGCAGCCAACTACCAGCGCAACGCCGACAAGACCACCACGTTGATCGACGATCCCACCACCAGCGCGTATCTCCAACCGCCGAACTTCGTGTCCGGTGGCGGCGGGCTCACCGGTACGACGGCCGACTACCTCCGCTTCTGCGAGATGCTGCGCCGCGGCGGCGAGGTCGACGGCGAGCGCATCATCGGTTCGCGCACGCTCGACCTGATGACACGCAACCACCTGGCGGGCGGGAAGGACCTCGCCGCGTTGGCCCTCGGCCTGTTCTCCGAGACGGAGAACGAAGGAATCGGCTTCGGGCTCGGGTTTGCGATGACCACCGACCAGGTGGTCACCGGCGGGCTCAGTCGCGGCGACTTCTACTGGGGCGGCGCGGCGTCGACCATCTTCTGGGTCGACCCGGTCGAGGACCTGTCGGTCGTCTTCATGACCCAGCTGATGCCGTCCGGGGCGTTCAACTTCCGTGGCCAGCTGAAGAGCCTCATCTACAGCGCGTTCGACGACTGACGCGGTGGGAACGGCCCGCGCAGTCGGCAGACTGTTCGGCGGCCACCGGGGTACGGCGGTGAGCAGTTGACCCTCACGGGCAACTCAGCGGTTCGACTCCGCGCTTGGCCACTCTCCTTCTCGCTCGAGCGTGCGACCCGAGCCTCTCAGCAGGTCGGCCCAAGGGTCGTCGGTGCGACCGAGACCGCGCCACTCCGCCGTCCACACGGGCCACCGGCGCGTGTGCTCGCGCAACCGAGAGCAGAGATCCGCTGAAGGATCGAACGCGACATCGAGACCGATTGCCACGTCGCGCGCGTGCAGGATCAGCTCCAACGCCGCGCGCGGTGCGAAGTCACGGGGTGCGCCGACGACGGCCGGCCGCTGGAAGATGATCGCTCGCACGTCGGGGCCGGCATCGTTGACGACAGCTGTGAGCATTCGAGACGCGAGCCGAAGCGAGTCGACCAGCAGTTCGGGAGTCGCACGCGTGCCGAGCGTGAGGTCGCTCCCCGCCTCTGGGTACGCATCCATCCTGCGCGACGCAAGGAAGAACGCCGGGGCGTACACGCAATCCACGGCGTGATCGGCCGTCGCGATGCATGACCATTCGAGCGCTCCGGCGGGTGCCGACCAGTCGCGGTGTGCCTCCGCCAACCAGGTCGCCGCCACAAGATCCGTGAGTGCGCGCAGATCGGCAACCGTGAAGCACTCCTCACCGGGGGTCAACATCGCAGCTTCGGTCATGACGATCGCACTGTGCCCCACGCAACCATCCGTGTCCAGCGACCGATCACCGGCGTCGGTGCTGCACGGCCTCAAGCGACGGTGGAGAGTCTCCGTCTGCGAGCCAGCACGAGCAGAGTTGCGCCAACGAGTCCTGCGCCTGCGCCACCGAGGAGGACGATGCGGGCGAACCGCTCCACGCCCTTCTTCGAGTACGGATCGCCACATGGCGTGTCCGCGAGTGTCGCCTTCGTGAACGCTTCAGTGGTGGGGTACGCCGAACCGAAGCTCAGCACCCCCTTGGACGGAACATCAGCCAGCACGAACTCCATCGCGTATGGGCTGTCCAGCTCGCTCGTGACCACCTGGAGCGAGAGCGGCTCCTGACTGGTCAACGGCTCGACCAGGGCGGTCACAGTGTGCATACCTGAGGGCACCGAACCGAGTGGCACGCGTTCGGGCAGCGCGGCGTCGCCGGAAATACGCCACACTTCGACGTAGGGACCTGACGCAGTCCGACGCCATAGACCGACTTCGCGCATCCGCTCACCGGGGCACACGGCATTCACCACGCTGAACCCGTCGGCGTCAGCAGACACTCCCACGTGCGAGACCGGGTAGGGATCGCCCATCACAGCCAGTCCTGCGATACCGAACGAGAGCACCGCACAGGTCACCAGCACGATCCCGACGAGGAGCAGACCGCCACCCGGCCGGCTCAACAGGCGTTGACGGCCCACAATCGGCACCGCGAGGTGTTCGGTCCATCGCCAGCCATCCCACCACCGCAGCCGACCCTCGCCATCGTGGTACCAGCCCGTCGGCGAGGAGTTCTGAGGTCCGTCCGCCACGGGGCGCATCGTGCCCGAAGCAGCAGCCCGTGTCCAGCCACCGTGTGGACGGGGTGTACGTCTGTCCGCCTCGTCCGCATCGACGCTGCCCTAGCGACAGACGGGTGGCCGTAAAGCCAGTGCGGTCGATCGTCTCGCAGCCGCCGACAGAGCACGACAGTGGTGGGAGTGCAGACCTCAGTCGCCCCAGTGGCGCTGCTCGCGGAAGGGGTCGCCGTACATGTGGTAGCCG
>PMCN01000150.1 GCA_003154135.1 Acidimicrobiaceae bacterium | reverse complement strand
ACTGACGGGTCAGGTCGCGAAGCCAGCGGGCTTGTGGTTGCTCGCCGGCGAAGACGTCGGCACCGAGCACCACCTCGCCGCTCGAACCGTCGGGGTGCAACAGCACGAGACGCATCGGGTCGCCCTGGTGGAAGTGCCACACCTCGTCGAACGCCAGGCGGTGGAAGAGCGATCGGCTCAACGGGTCGGCGCTGTAGATGCCGAGCATCGCGGTGCCGGCCGGCCCGCCGTCAGCTGTGTCCGCTGGGCTGCGGTACGTGCTGACGAACAGCGTGCCCTCCACCGGCAGTGTGCTCATCCCGAAGTGATCGACGAGCCGCTGCACCTCCGGGTCCACGCCCGCGAACCTACTGCGACGTCGGCGCGGTGGGTCACCAGAGGTCGTCGAGGAAGCCGAACAGCCGCGTCGGCATCGGAGCGGTCGACGACACGGTCACGCGCTCGCACCCGATCGCGAAGCTGCCGCTGGCCGGCGACACGAAGCCGGTCGATTCGCACCCCGCTGCGTCGAACCATGCGCGGATCGACGGTGTCAGGTCGGGCTCGCGTCGGTGACGGGTCCAGATCACTGTCGCACCCGTGCGGCACATCGCCGGGACGGCAGCGATCGTGCGCCGGATGTCGTCGTCGGAGATGTTGCCGAAGATGCCGCACAGCAACAGCAGATCGGCGGGAAGGGCGTGCCTGAAGCGGTCGGGGTCGCCGGCGTCGGCCACCTCGACGCGGATCGTCGCACTCAGGCCGGCCATCGCAACGGTGGCATCCGCAGCCAGCCGTGGATCGAGCTCGACGAGCGTCCCGCTGAGGTCGGCCACGCGCGGATGGTCGGCGGCGCCGAGCGCGAGGTCGCGGCCGTCGCCCGCGCACAGCGAGACGACGGTGATGGGCCCGGGTGCGGCCGCGTCGAGCGCACTGCGGATCAGGCGACCGACCGCTGAGCGGCGCTGCGAGAGCGGGCTCGACGGGTCGTCGTAGGCCCGATGCCACTGCACCCAGTCACGCGTCACACGGCTGACCGTACCCGCGCGCGTGGGCGACTAGTTTCGTGGTCCCGACACGGAGGAGAACAGCATGACCACCCTTCCTGATCGTCCCCACAGCGCGCTGCTGGTGATCGACGTGCAGAACGATGTGGTGGCCAACGCCCATCAGCGCGACGAGGTGATCGCGAACATCAACACGCTCGTCGACAAGGCCCGCGCCGAGCACGTGCCGGTGATCTGGATCCAGCACTCCGACGGCGAGAACATCGTCGAGGGCAGCGACGGCTGGCAGTACGTGCCCGAGTTGCAACGCCTCGAGTCGGAGCCGTTGGTGCACAAGCACTACGGCGACTCCTTCGAGGCCACCACGCTCGAGGCCGAGCTGGCCGCACGCGGCGTCGGCCGGCTCGTCGTCACCGGCGCGCAGACCGATGCGTGCGTGCGTGCAACGCTCCACGGTGCGTTCACCCGTGGCTACGACACGTTCCTCGTCAGCGACGCGCACACCACCGAGGACTTCTCCGCGTACGGCCTGCCTCCCGCCGACAAGGTGGTCGCCCACACCAACATGTACTGGACGTGGCAGGACGCTCCTGGACGCACCGCGGGCGTCTTCGACACAGCGGCCGCCGACTTCGCCGACACGGCGCTGGTGATCTGATGAGCGAGTGGGTCCTGTTCACGGTTCCCTGCCCCACTTCGTTGGGCGAGACGGCCGACGACCTCGTGGCCAAGCGCGTCCCGTGGATCACCCCCGAGATGCAAGCCAGCGCCAAGTCGCACGGCTGCCGCTTCCATCGGGCGTTCGCGGCTGCGGACGGATCGGCCTTCTATGCGATCGCGTGTTGGGAGACGTTCGCGGGAGCGAACGAGTTCTTCGAAGAGTGGGACATCAACGACGAGCTCGGCGAAGTAGCCATCCGTCTGGTCGGCGACGTGGGCCTGGTGCCCGAGCCGTAGCCGCGACACACGATCACCTCGGTCGGTCGTCCAACAGCAGGGCGCGGGTCGTCGTCGTGCCGATCCAGGCTTCCACGTCGTCGAGTGTGAAGGCGTGATCGTCGATCAGGGCGAGGGCGACGCGAACATCGGCGAGCATCGCGATGGTCGTCGCCGCGGCGTCGACCGTCATCGACTCGAGTGCCCTCAGGGTGTCGAGGCGTTGAGCCACTGCGCGAGCTCCGAGGCGATGACGCCGCCTTCCCTCCTGCGAGACATCGACGAGGCCGGGGTCGGCCCGTGATCCGTCGATGCTCGCCCGCACGATGTCTCCACAACGCTCGATCAGTCGACGCGTGATGCGAGCCGGCACGACGGCGAGAACCAACGGGTCCATCTCACCGGGCACCGTCATGGCGATCTCGGCGATGCCGGCTTCGACGTCGATCAGGTCGTTGAGTCGACGTACCAACTCCGGCTTCGACCCGACGCTGTCGTACACGGTCTGCACCGACACGCCCGCGGCGGCCGCGATCTCCTTCATGTTCGTCGCCGCGTAGCCGTTCGTGACGAACTGCCGTCGAGCCGCAGCGAGGATCTCCATGCGCGTCTGCGCTGCCTGCACGGCGCGTCGTCCGCGCAGCCCGGTCACGGGGGAGGGTCCGACCTCATCATTTGGCTTGACCATGGTTCTACTCACTTGTACTCTATTCCAGTCACCGCATACCGTCACCAGTCAACCACGAACATGAGGAACAAGCCCATGACGACACCGACGTTCACACCTGCGACGACGACTCCGACCGTCGACGCTACCCGTGCCCGAGCACTCGTGCCCGCCCGTCTCGTGGGTGGCATCGGTGGTCTGATCTTCGTCGCGAGCGTGGTCGTCCAGAACGCCCTCCGGGCCGGCTTTCCCGCGAACGACGCAACTGCCCGCGACGTGACGGCCTACTACGCCGGCCATCGAGGCGTCACCGTCGTGCTCGCTGCGCTGTTCCCACTCGGCGCAATCGGTCTTGCGACCTTTCTCGGCGCCCTCGGTTCGCGCGTCGCCCACGGCGAGGGCCGAGCTCCGGCGCTCGCCGGTCTGTTCGGAGCGGCGGGGGTTCTCGCGACGTTCACGATGCTCGTCGCGACCGACGTGGCACTCGCCGGCTACGTGCACCGGGGCGCAAGCGAGGCCTCGGTGGTGGAGGGGATGTGGGTGCTCCACAGCGCCGTCTTTGCAGTGCTCCTCGCATCCATCGGCATCGCGCTCGCCGGCCTGTCAGCGGCTTCGGCTGTGAGCGGGCTGCTGCCCGACTGGTGGAAGGCGGCCGGTCTGATCGGGGGTCTGCTGCTCCTCGGGGCGTGCGCCAGCGCGCCGAGCATGGTCGACGCCGGCCCGGGCCTCTTCGTCGGACTGATCGGGTTTCTCGTCTGGCTCGTCTTCGTCACGTGGACATCGATCGTGCTGCTGCGCCGCAGGGACAGCTGACCGACGGGTTGCATCGGCTGCGGTAACGTTCGGCCATGAGCGCCAACCTCCGTCTGTACACGTCTGCCGTCTACTCCTTCGAGCACGTGCTCAAGATGGCCAAGCCCACCACGTTCAAGCGCAAGGCGCCGTGCGACGGTTGGACCGGCGCCGACGTGTACGAGCACGCGGCGGGGAACCTGGCGATGATCAAGGGCTTCGCCACGAAGGGCAAGAGCCCGAAGTCGTCGCTGAAGTTGGGCGCCGATCCGGTGGGCGCGTGGATCAAGTTGCGCGACCAGACGCTCGAGGCGCTCGATCACCCGCACGTGCTGGAGGCGATCGCCACCGACCCGTTCGGACCCGACTTCGGCTCGGTGCCGATGGACGCCCTGGTGGGTTTCATGGCTGCCGACCTCGTGCCGCACACGTGGGACATGGCCCGTACGGCGAAGGTCGACGAGCGACTCGACGCGGGCCTCGTGAAGCACACGTTGGCAACGTGGAAGTCGCTCCCCGAAGCAGTGCTGCGCATGCCGGGGATGATGGGCGCGGCTGTCAAGCCGGCACCCGGCGCCGATGCGCAGACGAAGATGCTCAACTTCCTCGGCCGCGCCGTCTGACGTCAGGGGCACCCGAGCGGTCCTCATGGTTTGCTCACAACTGCGCTCGATGATCGAGGCATGAACGATCGCGAGGCGGTTGCGTGGCTGTACCGGCGTGCCGGTTTCGGACTTCCCGCTGACGCGACGACTGTCGCCGTAGGTCGAGGAGCACAGGCCGAACTGCTACGGCTCGTCCAGACGGCGTCGGGCCCAGCACCGGCCGACCCGTGGGACGACGCACAGCTGCCGTACGACCCGACGGATCAGCAGGCTCGGCTGTATGCGATCGGCACGTGGCTGTCGTCAATGATCGCGGGCAGCGATCCGCTCCGCGATCGGATGGCCTGGTTCTGGCACGGCCACTTCGTCAGCGCGTTGGACAAGGTGCGCGTCGGTCGGCTGATGGTCGACCAGATCCGGCTGTTCAGGACGGCGGCGCTGGGCGACTTCGGGTCGCTGTTGCGCGCCGTCACGATCGATCCGGCGATGCTGATCTACCTGGACGGAGGCCTTTCGACGGCCACGGCCCCGAACGAGAACTTCGGACGCGAAGTGATGGAGCTGTTCACGCTGGGCGTCGGCAACTACACCGAGGTCGACGTGAAGGCAGCCGCTCGTGCGCTCACGGGGTATCGCATGCGACCGCGGCTGCAGACAGCGACGTTCGTGGCGAGGAACCACGACGATCGACCGCAGCGCTACCTCGGGGTCGACGGTGTGCACGACGTGGACACGGTGGTCGGTGCGCTCCTCGCCCATCCGGCATTGCCGACGTTCATCGCCGGCGAACTGGCGGGCGCGATGCTGGGCACGACGGACGACTCGGTCGTCGCGCCGTTGGCAGAGGCCTTCGTGAAGTCGTCGTTCGACATCGCCGCGCTGGTGTCGGCGACTCTGTCGGCCGGGATCGCCGGTGCTGGTCAGGAGGTGGTGCTGGCGCCGGTCCCGTGGTTCGTGATCGCCAGCCGCGTCACCGGAGCCACGGTGCCCGTGCGCCAGGCGCTGGCCGGCCTGTCGGCGGCGGCGCAGGTGCCGATGTTGCCTCCGAACGTCGCCGGCTGGCCCGGTGGGCAGGCGTGGTTCGCCTCGGGCACCGTGGTCGCCCGTGCCAACCTGGCGATGATGATCGCGTCGGCCGCGCCGGTCGACAACCCAGCGATCGAGGCGGCCAGAGGCGGGGATCTCGATGCGCTGGCGGGCGCGCTCGGGATGATCAGCCCCACCTTCGACGCCGCCTCGAAGAAGGCGATCGATGCGGCGACGACGCCCCGACAACGACTCGCGCTGGCGCTGATCAGCCCCGAGTTCGTGATCTCGTAGAAGGGCCTGCTCATGATCGATCGACGCCAGTTCCTCGGGCTCCTGGGCGGTGTGACCGTCGTCGGCTTCTCCGCATGTTCAGGCCGGCCAGGTTCGTCCGGCGTCAGCGCTCCACCATCGACCACGCCTCCTGACGCGACCACGGGCGCAACCGGGCCTTCAGGTCCGGGCTCGGTGCCACCGCACCGTGTTCTGGTGATCGTCCAGCTCAACGGAGGGAACGACGGCTTGAACACCGTGATCCCCGCGGTCGGCCAGTACCACGACCTCCGCCCGACGCTCGCGATCCCGGAAGCGACGCGTGTGGCACTGAGCGGTCGTGCTGATCTCGCTCTTCATCCATCTCTCGCGCCGTTGGCTGCGCGGTGGACCGCGGGGCAGCTGGCCATCGTCGAGAGCGTAGGCTTCCCCGACCAGGACCACTCCCACTTCGTCGCGATGGACCAGTGGTGGCGGGCCGACGATCGTCGTGCGTCCAACGGTTGGCTCGGCGCGTACCTCGCGTCGCTGCCCACCACGGATCCCCTCTACGCGACCGCGCTGAACTCGTCGGCGCCGCTCCTCCTCAACCCCGTCAACCCCGCTGCCGTCGTGTTCCGCCCCGCGGCGTTCGGCTTCGGCACGGCATTCGACGACGCGCTGCTCATCGCGATGACCGACCCGGTGTCGAGCGACCCGTTGCGCGCTGCCGCCCAGGGCGCACTGGCCCGGTCGGTGGCCGCGGTTCACGACTTCTCGAAGAGCGTGGCCGGCGGAGCGGGCGCCGACACCGCACAACCCGCCGAGCAACAGCGCGAGGGCGGGGCCACGCTCGCCGAGGGGCTGGCGACGGCGGCCAAGCTGATCACCAACAACTCGAACACCCGCATCGTCGTGGTGTCCGCGTCGGGGTTCGACACCCACGCCAACCAACTCGTCACGCAGGAGACGCTGCTCACAGATCTCGCGACGGGACTCGAGACGCTCATGACGGCCGTCGAGGGCGCCGGCATGGCCGACGACGTGCTCATCGTGACCACCAGTGAGTTCGGGCGACGCGTTGCCGAGAACGGCAGCGGCGGCACCGACCATGGGACCGGCAACGTCTCGTTCGTCCTCGGTACCAAGGTGGCGGCCGGCGTGCACGGCGAGGTCGATCTGACCAACCTCGTCGACGGCGACCTCAAAGCGAGCATCGATCCGCGAACGATCTACACCGCGTGCCTCGATTGGCTCGGGGCCGACGTCGCCGCCGTCCTCGGCACGCGCTACGACGACGTCAAGCTCCTCGCGTGAGCGCTCTGTCGGCGATTCCCCCTGTCAAGACCGCACGTCACTACCCTTCCTCTCATGGATGAAGCGAAGCGGCCGGCGTGGATCGAGACGGTCCCGGAGGCCGAGGCCGAAGGGTTGCTGCGTGAGCTCTACGAGAAGGAGTGGGACACGCAGCACCAGCTCGTCGACAACATCCTCAAGGTGCACAGCCTCCATCCGGAGACGCTCCGCGCACACGTCGACCTGTATCGCACCGTGATGTACGGCCGCTCGGCCGTCACCCGGCCCGAGCGGGAGATGATCGGCGTCGTCGTCTCGGCCATCAACCGCTGTCACTATTGAGTGGCTCATCACGCGGCCGGTCTGGTCCGCCTCACGAAGAACCCCGAGCTCGCACGCGCGCTCATGCGCGACCACGCCGCGGCCGACATCACGCCCCGCCAGCGGGCGATGCTCGACTATGCGGTGAAGCTCACGCGCACGCCCGGCGAGATGGTGGAAGCCGACCTCGCACCCATGCGCACCCACGGTCTCACCGACCGCGACATCCTCGACGTGAACCAGGTGACCGCCTACTTCGCCTACGTCAATCGGGTGGCCGACGGGCTCGGTGTCGCCACCGACGCATACGCCGAAGCGGAGCACACCGCCATCACCGACGGCGACTGATCGCACCCCACGATCCGTATTGCTAGATCGGGATGCTGAGCTCGGCGCTGAGCCGAGCCGCGATCTCGTTCATTCGGTCAGCGCTGACCACCTCGCCTGACGACGCGCCCATCCGACCGAAGATCCCCGGGCCTCGCTGCTCGACGGGCAGGTCGCGAGCACGGGGGATCACGTGGACGTGGACGTGTGGGTGGTCCTGATGCTCGGCGAACTGGACCACGTAGGTCTTCTCGCAGTCCAGCACCACCTGGAGGCAACGCGATGCTTCGCGGATGAGAGGACCGAGTGTCGCCGCCTCGTCGTCGGACATCTCGGCAACCGAGGTGATGTGTCGCCGAGCGACCAGCACCAGCCAGCCCTCGACCGATGTCCCGAACGCATGGACGACGTCCCACGACGGGGTCCGGCGAATCGAGTCCCACAGGGGCGATTCGTGGCGATCCCGTCGCTCGATCAGCTCGCACGTCACGCAGTTCGACATTGCGGAAGTCTCACACGCCGCGGCACGTCACCGGCCGAGATGGACGGGGAGCGAGGTGACCGCGGTGTTGGGGCGGAAGAGCAGGCGGGCCTTGAGCGCCAGGGCGCTCTGGTTGTGCAGTGGCTGGTCCCACCAGTGCCGGACGACGAACTCGGGGATCAGGACGGTGATGAGGTCGTCGTCGCGTGTGAGGTCCAACCGATCGATGAACTCGATGATCGGCCCGGCGAGATCGCGGTAGGGAGAGTCGATCACTTCGAGAGGGATCCCGCAGTCGAGGGTGGCCCATTCGTCGAGGGCGGCTTGGTGGGCCTCGTGATCGTTGACCACCTTCACGGCGACGAGGCGATCCGGCTTCATCGCACGGCCGTAGCCGACCGCCTGGAGCACAGCGGGAGTGATCCGGCCGATCGGGATGACCACCGTGTGGTGGATCACGGGAATCTCACTCGAGGGAGTGGCGCGCAGGGTGCGGTCGAAGTCGGTGTAGTGGCGCTTGATCGCGGTGAAGCCGAGCACGATCAACGGGATCACGACGGTCGGCACCCACGCCCCCTCGGTGAACTTGGAGACCACCACGATGCAGAGCACCACGAAGCACGCCAGCGCGCCGACGGCGTTGATGACGATGCTCGACCGCCAGCGAGGTTCGCGACGGCGGAGATGATGGACCACCATGCCCGACTGCGACAGCGTGAACGCACTGAACAGGCCGACGGCGAAGAGCGGTACGAGGCGGGTGACGTTGCCGCCGAAGCCGATGAGGAGGCCGGCGGACGCGAACGCGAGGGCGATGACGCCGTTCGAGTACACCAGTCGATCGCCTCGGTTGGCGAGCTGGCGGGGCAGGAAGCCGTCGTTGGCGATGATCGAGCTGAGCCGGGGGAAGTCGGCGAACGACGTGTTGGCCGACAGGCAGAGGATCGCGACCGTCGTCGCCTGCAGGAAGATGTAGCCAGGGTGGTGCGCGCTACCGAAGACGGCTCGCCCCATCTGCGACAGGATCGTCTCGGTGTGCGAGAGCGTCGGCTTGAGTCGTCGCGCGAGCAGCGCGATGCCGAAGAACAACGATCCCAGGATCGTGCCGGTCCACCCCAACGTGATCGACGCGTTCCGGGCCTCGGGGACCTTGAACGTGGGGACTCCGTTGGAGATCGCCTCGACACCCGACAGCGCGATGGCGCCGGAAGCGAAGGCGCGCAGGACCAGCAACACCGTCACCGTCTCCAACGCCTTGCCCGTCCCAACCGGGTCGGTGGGGGCTGGGATCGTGCCGAGGTGTCCGAAGTAGCTCCGTGCCAGGCCCACCCCGACGAGGAGGATCATCGCGACGATGTACCCGTAGACGGGACCGGCGAAGAGCCGACCCGACTCCTTCACCCCGCGCAGGTTGGCGACGGTGATGAGAGCGACGAGGGCGAGCGACAGGGCCACCGGATGGCCGCGGAGGCCCGACACCGCCGAGGTGAGTGCGGCGACTCCGGCGGCAGCAGAGACGGCGACGTTCAAGGTGTAGTCGACGAGCAACGACGCCCCGGCCACCAACGACGGCGAGGTGCCGAGGTTCTCACGGCTGACGATGTACGACCCGCCTCCACCCGGGTAGGCGAAGATCGTCTGGCGGTAGCTGGCGACAACGACCACCAGAAGTGCGACCACGACGATCGAGATCGGGAGCAGGTAACCGATCGCCGCGACGCCGATCGCCGGCACCAGCACCTGGAGGATCTCCTGGGACGCGAACGCCGTCGAGGCCACCGCGTCGGACGAGAACACAGCCAGGCCGACGGCTTTGGAGAGCCGTTGGTGCCCGAGCTCGCTCGATGCCAGGGGCTTGCCGACCACGACCCGCTTGAACATGGAGAACTTCTGTGACATGGCACTCCGTGGTGACGACGACAGCCGCGGAACTGTAACCGTCCGGGATCGGCGCTCCGGCCACCGCACCCCTCGGTCCGAGAGGGAGAGGCGGAGGACTCTGGACGAGCGGTGACGGCAGGTCGACGATCGAAGTACACAGCGAACGTGGAGGCATGTCATGTCGAACGGCTCGTGGCAACAGGACCCATACGGTCGGCACCAGCTCCGCTGGTGGGACGGCATCCAGTGGACGCAGATGGTGAGCGACAACGGCGTCACCCACGACGAGGCCGCAGTGGCCTCGCCGGCGCCGCTCCCCCCTCCACATCTGACGGCGCCGGCGCCTCCTGTGGAGGCCGATCGCGTGCAACTGCTCACACCCGTGGTGGCGGCAGCCCCCAAACCCCATCGGACTCGGCTCCTCGCAGCCGTCGGTGCCGCGGTGGTGATCGTCGCCGCGGTGGTCGTCGTGATCGCAACTCGCGGCGGCGACAGCTCGACCCGCGACAGTCGGACGGCCGACGGCAAGCGGTACGTCGCCGCGATCGTGGCGTCGGCCGACGGCCAGACGTTCAGCGCCGCAGAGACGAAGTGCGTCGCCGAAGGTGCGGTCGACGTGATCGGCGTCGAGACGTTCCAGAAGGCGGGCGTAACACCCGAGGACATGGCCAACAGCACCGAGAGCGATCTGCTCCCCGGCTTCAAGCCCACCGAGGCACAAGCGAACGCGCTCGTCGACATGATGTTCAAGTGCGTCGACTTCGGCACGATGTTCGCGACTGCGATGGGGGCCACAGGCGTCAGCATCCCCACGGACAAGTTGCACTGCGTGGGCGACCAGCTCGAGGCGAACAAGGCGTTCCGTGCATCGCTGATCGCCACCATGCTGGACGCCCAGACCAGCACCACGGATCCGGCTGCGGGCGGTGACGTGGAGTCCGCGATGCTCGAGGTCTTCGCCAAGTGCGGGGTGAACCTGGCCGACCTTGGCAGTTGATCGCGGTCGTTCACGCACCGTCGGGTCCTCGGCCTCTAGTGCCGTGGAGCGGCCGCTCGTACCGTGAGAGTCGGGTCTCGGGTGGAACTCCGGACGGTGCTGCCCTCGGGACGACGTCATTGGTGAGGAGGCGGTCGAGGTGGCTGGACCGAGCGCAGGGTGGTTCCCGGATCCGATGAGGCGCCATCAGCTCCGCTACTGGAGCGGTGGTGAGTGGACCGAGCACGTCGCCGACGCCGGACAGACGGGCGTCGATCCGCTGACGACGAGTCAGGTGCACGCCCCGCCGGAGCACCACGAGGCGCACCCGCTCCCGCCGCCCACGTTGGCCGCGGCCACGGTTCCGCCGCCACCGCTGGTGCCGATGACCGCGCCGACGACCGCGCCGACGAGGGCGAAGCCGCGGGTCGCGACATGGATGATCGTCGCCGCGATCCTCGCCGTGGCGGCCATCGCGGTGGGTGCGGTGTTCGTCGTGCGCGGTGGCGACAAGGCCACGACGGATAGCGCCGCAGAACTGTTCCTCGAGCCGGCGAAGGCCATCGGCACCGACCCGTTCACACCGAGTGTGGACACCAACACTGCCCCGGCACCGGTGCGGATCGTCCCGCTGGCGCAACCCACGGGATCCAGCACCACGCTGCCGGCCACCACCGTGGCACCGACCACCGTGCCGGTGAGCACCGCCCCGGCGACCACGTTGTCCGTGACCACCACGACGGCGGCCGGCACGACCACTGTGCGCAGCGTGAACGCCGCGGCGCCCGGGCTCTACGGCGGCACGCGCAACAACCGGGCGTGCAACCCGGAGCAGATGATCCAGTACCTCACCAACACGCCGCAGAAGGCGGCGGCGTGGGCCGGCGCGCAGGGCATCCAGGTGGCCGACATCCCCGCGTTCATCCGTTCCCTCACCCCAGTGGTGCTGCGTGCCGACACCCGTGTCACGAACTTCGGGTATCGCAACGGCGTGGCCAACCCCAAGCCGGCGGTGCTCCAGGCCGGGACCGCGGTGCTCGTGGACCAGTACGGCATCCCGCGTGCGCGCTGCAGTTGTGGTAACCCGCTGGCGCCGCCGCGACCGCTGCCCGCCGGCCACACGACACGCGGCACGCCGTGGCCTGGTTACAACCCGACCTCGGTGATCGTGGTGGTCAACGTGACCAACGTCGTGATCAACGAGTTCGTCGTGGCCGACCTGAACGGTGGCTACTTCGGCCGCACCCCGGCGAAGTTGGCTCCCTCGGGCACCGTGACCGACGGCGACATGTACGTCGACTCGCTGTGCGACCTGGTGCCCGACGACCCGGCGTGCCTGCCGCCCACGACCCTGCCGACGACGACCACGCAGCCGGAACCGACGCTCGGTACCGGCGACGTGCAGTTCACGTTGCGGTGGCACAGCACGGCCGATCTCGACATCGCGGTGCTCGACCCGAACAACGAGGAGATCAACTTCGACAACCCGCTGTCGTCCTCGGGCGGACAACTCGACGTCGACTCGAACGTGGAGTGCTCCTCGGCAGTGAACAACCCCGTGGAGAACGTCTTCTGGCCGGCGGGCAAGAGCCTCGACGGCCTCTACAAGGTGCAGGTGCGCTACTACGGCGAGTGCGGCAGTGGTGCGGGCCCGCAGAGCTTCACCTTGACCGCGCGGATCGACGGCGTCGAGGTTGCGTTGCAGTCGATCACGAGCGGAGTGCGCGCGGAGAACGGTTCGCTGAACGCGCCGGGCGACTCCAAGACCTACCAGCTCACCAAGACGCCGGGGCCGCCGATCCCGGTGGGCACGACGGTCGCCCCGACCACGCCACCGGCCACCGCCGGACCGCCATCGACCACTCCCTCGTCGCGGGTCCCGGTCAGCACTGCGGCACCGATCGGTGGCCCGCCTACGACCACCGAACCCGGCCAGGCGATCACGCTCGAGGAGTACTGCACGAAGCTGTACGGACCACCGGTGATCGGTGCAGCGAACATGTACTACACGCTGTGCATGCACGACCCCACGGTGAACTGAACGGAGGATCATGACGAACATCGTCGATCCGTCGACCACCCGCCCCGGACGGAGCCGTCCACTGGCCATCACCGCCGCAGCGGTGGTCGGGGTCGCGGCCGTGGTCGCGGCATTCCTCGTGACGGGCGGGGACAAGGGCGGGACAGCGGCGACGAGCACCACGCTCGCGCCCGTCACCACTGTGACGAGCGGACCCGACCCGAGCACGCTGGCCGCAGGCGAAGTGCTGCTCGAGCCGGTGAGCCTCCCGTCCGCGCATCCGTTCAGTGCGTCGGCCACGGTCGGAGTGGAGGTGGAGCCGGCGGTCAGCCTGCCGGACATCTCGCTGCCCACCACAACATCGTCACTTGCCCCCGGCCAGGTACCGCTCGCGCAGGTGAGCGGCTCGCAACCCGGTCTGTACGGCGGCACACGCAACATGTCCGCGTGCGACAAGGAGCAGCTGATCTCGTTCCTCGAGGCGAACCCC
The DNA here is from genome assembly GCA_003154135.1 of Acidimicrobiaceae bacterium. Classification (GTDB taxonomy): domain Bacteria; phylum Actinomycetota; class Acidimicrobiia; order Acidimicrobiales; family Ilumatobacteraceae; genus UBA668. The sequence continues at coordinate 11,175 of PMCN01000150.1, read as the reverse complement.
GACAAGGCCGCCGCCTGGGCTGGCGTGGAAGGGATTGCCCCATCCGCCATCCGGTCGTTCGTCACCGCGCTGACGCCCTTGGTGCTCACCCGGGATACGCGTGTGACGAACCACGGCTTCGTGAACGGGAAGGCGTTCGCCCACCCGTCGGTGCTGCAGGCGGGCCACGCTGTACTCGTCGACGAATACGGGGTGCCGCGAGCGAAGTGCTCGTGTGGCAATCCGCTCCTCCCGCCGCTGCCGCTGACCGTCACGCCGACCTACGTCGGCACTCGTTGGCCGACGTTCGACCCCGCGACGATCGTCGTCATCGTCACCGGCCAGAAGGTGGCGTCTCACTTCGTCATCGTCGATCTTGCGACGGGTGACCTGCTGACGCGACCCACAGGATTCACCACCGGACAAACCGACGCGGCGTACGTGCCGGCGAGCGACGCGGTCGACCTCGTGGTGGTCGGCAACATCCTCGGGATCCGCCCTGGCGCGCAGAAGGCGGCACGGTTCACCGTCGACGCGCCGACGCTCGTCACATCGATCGCGAACTACCACTACGGACCTGAGACACCAGCCGGAAAGGTCGGCCTGACCGCCGCCGATGGGACGTTCTTCGGCCCTTGGCAGACCACCGGCTCCGACGGCCAGGGCGGGGTGAAGAACGCCACCTGGACCGCGACCCCGATGGCGGTGGTCCCGGCCGGCACCTACACCGTGTGGGACTCCGAACCGTCCACCTGGTCGACGAACGACCAAGCCGACGGCGTGGGCTTCACCACGGTGCGCGGAGTCGTGGGGGTCAGTGACCCGCCGGCGACGGGCACCGCACCCACCACCGTGCCGGCGGCGACAACGACCGCTGCTGTCGCCGACCCCGCCCGCGAGGCGTCACGTGCGATCCTCGATCGACTCCTGGTCGCCTGCGGGTACACCGTCAGCGAATGGACGGACGGTGGTGGCGGCGACTCGGCATGGACGTGGACAGCCACCACGTCGAAGGGTGACGCCACGTTCGTCGTGTTCGACCCGCTCGGGTCGTACTCGGTGGGAACGCGCGACGGCGTCGCCGCCGACCTCGCGATCGAGTGTGGCTTCAACCCGTAGGACACGCCCCGGCTCGGACTTCGGCGAACACCCACGAATACCCTTGGCGGAACGGGAGGGATTCGAACCCCCGGGGCTTGCACCCTCACGCTTTCAAGGCGCGCGCATTTGTCCACTCTGCCACCGTTCCGCCGCCCAAACTATCGGGGTGACTACGGGGTCCAGACCTGCTCGAAGCGCGTGATCTTGCCGCTCTTCACGGTCATCAGGAATGGGAACGACGAGAAGCTGAAGTTGTCCGGCGCGCCGTGGCTGGGGCTGGAGGCACGCACCCTGCGCAGTTCGTCAGGCGTGATCCAGTAGCTCTTCTGCGTGTTCGAGTCGGCGAGGGTGAGGAACACGTTGGGCGCGAACGCCAGGTCGGAGATGTCGCGGCTCGGGTCGCCGAGCACGTAGATGTCGTCGACGCATTCGTCGGTGTTCGCCGTGGCCATCGACTGGCACTCGGCGCCGAAGAACGCTTGCACCACGGTGATGTTGGGCGTCTGCGTCTCGCCGCCGCTGTACATCACCCAGTAGGTGCCGTTGCCCAGCGTGCCGCTCGACAGGAACGGGTCGGTGTGCGTGGTGGGCACCTTGGGCGGGTTGACCTCTTGGTACAGCGTGAGCTTGGGTTGCGTGGTGGTCGTCGGATGAGTGGTCGGCGGGGCGGTGCTGGGCGGAGGCGAGGTGGGCGCGGCGGTGGCCTCGGTGACCACCACCGGAGCCGCCGTGGTGGTGGTCGACTCCGCGGTGGTGCTCGCGGCGCCTGTGGCCGTGGTGGTGTTGTTGGTCGCGGAGAGCCCGGAACTGCTGCAGGCGCTGACCCCCATGGCGGCGAGTGTGAGCGCTGTGACGGTGAGGCGTCGGCGGTTCATGCGGAGCTCCTTCGGGATGGTGTTCAGCGGATGGTGGCGCGCAGGGTGCGCACCCAGTCGTCGGCCTCGCGCCAACGGGCGTCGGCGTGCTCGCGTGCACTATGAGCATGCTCGCCCGCCGCGGGATACGAGCCGAGGAACTTCACTCGGCCCTGCTTGGTGTGCAACGTGCGCATCGCGTCGGCCATCAACTCGTCGGCGACGTGACCCACGGCGTAGACGACGAAGCAGTAGTCGCCGAGCCCGCCGTCCTTGGTGGGTCGCGACAGGAGGTTGCTCAGGTTGATGCGGCGCGCGGCGAACTCCTGGAGGATGGAGATGAGGCTGCCGGGCTCGTCGGCGCGCTGGTAGATGACCAGTGCGGTGAGGTCGTGACCGGTGGGGGCGGGGATCCCCTCGCGGGCGACGAGGACGAAGCGGGTCTGGTTGCCGGCGTGGTCGGCGATGTCGGCCTGCAGGATCTCGAGGCCATACAGCTCGGCGCTGGCGCGAGGTGCCACCGCTGCGGCGCCAGGCCCGAGGTCTTCGGCCACCATGCGCGCGGCCTCGGCGGTGCTGTTCGACGCACGCAGCTCGGCCTGACCGACGTGCGCGCGCAGGAAGGCGTGGCACTGCGCGCTGGCCACGGGGATGCTGAGCACCACCTTCACGTCCTCGATCGACGTGCCCGGGCGCGCCATCAGGCAGTGCTCGATGTCGAGCACCACCTCGCGCTGGATGAGCAGATCGTGGCTGAAGGCCAGCTCGTCCTGCGTGAGGTTCACCGTTCCCTCGATGGAGTTCTCGATGGCCACGAACCCGAGGTCGACCTCGCCGGACTCGACGGCGTCGAGCACGTCGGGCATCGTGCGGTAGAGCACGAGCTCGGCCGCCGCCAGATCGGGCTGGGTCTTCAGCGCCTGTTCGGTGAACGTACCGAGCGGGCCAAGGAAGCCGACACGGGTGCGCACGGAGTTCATGCGGCCCAGGCTATTGCGGTGGGAGAGCGCGATGTGGCGCACTTCCTGCGTCGATGAACTGTGTCACACCCCTTGCGTACTGTTGTTCGCATGTCCACCGAGCCGTGGTGCGAACTGATGAGAGCGATCTCGGCCACTGTGGCAGGCACACGCGACGAGGTTTCTCAGGCCGTGAGCCTGCTCGCACGCGTTCGGTGCTGGATCGACGCCGAGGAGATGCGGCTGGCCGGCATGATGGCAGAGCTGTCGCCGATGCCCGAGCGCGACCTCGCCGAGGCCGCGAGGTCGACGGTGCATGCGGCCGAGCGCGCGCTCGAGCGGGCCGCCCTGGCCACGAAGGTACCGGCCCTCGCCGAGGCGCTCGTGGCCGGTCGCGTCACGGGCGAGCATCTCGATGCCGTTGCGCGCGAGTTGCGCCGCGTCGAGCCCGAGCACCGCGACGAGTTCCTCGCCGGCGTGGCCGACCTGGCCGCCGGCCGCTCGCCCGACGAACTGGTCGGCGAGTTGCGCCGTCGCGCGCGCCGGCTGGCCATCGACGACGGCGGTGACCGACTCACGTGGCAGCAGTCGCAGGTGCGGTTGTCGTCGTCGCTGCACCGCGACAGCGGGCTCACGCGGTGGACGATGTTCACCGATCCGGTCAACACGGTGGTGCTCGACCGGCTCATCAGTGCGCAGGTCGAGGCGATGTTCCACTCCTCGGTTCCCGAGGGCTGCCCCACCGATCCGCTGGCGAAGCAGCAGTTCCTGCGCGCGCACGCCTTGCTGGCGCTGGCCCAGGGCAAGGGCGCAGGCATGGGCCGGCCGGAGGTGATCGTGGTCGTCGACACCACCGTCGCCGATGCCGACGGCGGGCCGGTGATCGACTGGGGGCTGCCGGTCGAGATCCCGCGCAGGGTGCTCGAGTCGCTCATGGGCAGAGCCGACGTGCATGCGGTGGTGGTTCGCAACGGCGTGGTGCTCCATGCGCCTGGCACCCTCGACCTCGGCCGCAGCACGCGCATCGCCAACCGTGCGCAACGCCGAGCCCTGCGCGCGTTGTACGCGAGGTGCGCCGTGCCGGGCTGCCGGGTGCGGTTCGACCAGTGCGCCGTGCACCACGTGCGCTGGTGGCGTCACGGCGGTAGCACCGATCTCGAAAATCTTCTGCCGCTGTGCTCGCGGCACCATCACGCGGCGCACGAGGGTGGGTGGCAACTGGCGTTGCAGCCCGACCGGACGCTCACGATCACGCTGCCCGACGGTCGGGTCATGACCACCGGCCCGCCCACCAGGCGTGCGGCATGATGCGGCGGTGCGAATGCCCCGGCAGAATGGTCGGAATGGATGAGCGAGAGCTCACGGAGCTGATCGACGGTGTGCGCTCGGGTGCGGTCGCGCCCGACGACGCGGTCGCGGTGCTGCGCCGGCTGCCGTTCGCCGAGGTGGGCGACACGTTGGTCGACCACCACCGCGCACTGCGCCAGGGCATGCCCGAGGCGGTGTACGGGCAGGGCAAGAGCGTCGAGCAGTGCATCCTCATCGTGGGCGAACTGCTCACCAACGGGTCCGGGCCGGTGCTGCTCACACGGGTGTCGCCGGCCACGGCTTCGGCGGTGCAGGCGGTGCATCCCGGCGGCGAGTCGAAGGCCGGGTGCGTGCTGTGGCGGCGGCCGCATCCGAACCGGTCGGCGAAGGTGCTCGTGATGAGTGCGGGCACCAGCGACGTGCCGGTGGTCGACGAGTGCATCGTCACGCTGCAGGCCTACGGGTTCCACCCCGAGCGGCTCACCGACGTGGGGGTGGCCGGGCTGCATCGCCTGCTCGCCCATCTCGAGCTCGTCACGTCGGTCGACGCCGTGGTGGTCGTGGCCGGCATGGAGGGCGCGCTGGCCAGCGTCATCGGTGGCATCACGTCGGTCCCCGTCGTGGCGGTGCCCACCAGCGTGGGCCACGGCGCGGGGCTCGACGGCATCACCGCTCTGCTGGCCATGTTGGCCTCGTGCGCCAGCGGCATCACCGTGGTGGGCATCGACAACGGGTTCGGTGCTGCGTGCGCGATCGCGAGGATGTGTCCATGAACGAGGTCGCTGCACAGCCGGGTCGCACGGCGTGGTTCCACTGCTTCGCCGGCACGGCGGGCGACATGACGATGGCCGCCCTGGTGCACGCCGGGGCCGACCCGGCCGAGGTGGCCACGATGCTGGGCGGGTTGCCGCTCGACGGGTACGCGCTCGCCTTCGAGCCGGTGCTGCGCTGCGGCATCGCCGCCACCCAGGCGCACGTCGCCGTGCTGGGCGACCACGATGGCGATGGCGACCACGATGGCGATGGCGATGGCGATCACGATCAGGACGGCGATCACGACCACTCCCACGTGCCGCACCGGCCGTACGCGGTGATCCGCGCGATGCTCGATGCGGCCGATCTGCCGGCGCGGGTGCGCGAGCGGGCGCACCGCACGTTCCTGCTGCTGGCCGAGGTGGAGGGGGCGATGCACCGCATGCCGCCCGACGAGGTGGAGTTCCACGAGGTGGGCGCGGTCGACGCGATCGTCGACATCGTGGGCGTGTGCTGCGCGCTCGAGGTGCTGGGCATCGACCGCGTCGTGTGCAGCCCGATCACCGTGGGCCAGGGCGCGGTGCACGCTGCGCACGGCGAGCTGCCCAACCCGGCGCCGGCGGTGGTCGAGCTGCTGGCACGGCGGGGAGCGCCGAGTCGCGGCATCGCCGACCGCAGAGAGCTGGCCACGCCCACGGGAGTGGCGCTCATGACTGCGCTGGCCGACGAGTTCGGGCCGATGCCGGCGCTCACGGTGCAGTCGGTGGGCTACGGCGCAGGCAGCGCCGACATCGCCGGGCGGCCCAACGTGGTGCAGGTGGTGGTGGGCATCGAACCGGCGGCCGCACTGGCGCCGTCACCCGGGCAGCCGGTGCAGCTGTTCGAGACCAACGTCGACGATGCCACGGGCGAAGTGATCGCGCACACCATCGCCGCCCTGCTGGTCGCGGGCGCGCACGACGCGTGGGCCACGCCCATCGTGATGAAGAAGGGCAGGCCGGCCCACACGGTGCACGCGCTGTGCGACCCGTCGGTGGCCGAGGAGATCAGCCGTGTGCTGGTGCGCGAGACCGGCTCGCTCGGCCTGCGCGGCACCACGCTGCAACGGTGGCCGCAGCAGCGCACGGAGACCGTGGTGCAGGTGCAGGGTCACGCGATCCGGGTGAAGCTGGCCGACGGCCGATCGAAGGTCGAGCACGACGACGCGGCCGCTGCGGCGACCGCGCTGGGTCTGCCGCTGCGTGACGTGTTGTCGCAGGCAGCGCTGGCGGCCGATGCCCTCAGGCCGTGACGATCACCTGTCTCAGGCCTTGAGGGCCGCGTCGACGATCTTCTGCAGGTCGGTGACGGCAACCTCGCCCGACACCCGAACCTTCACCTTGCCGTCGGCGCCGACGATGACGAAGTAGGGCCAGCCACTGGCTCCGTACGCCTGGGCAGCGGTGCCGGCAGCGGCATCACCCTTGTACTCGTCGATCATGGAGGGCCAGGTCCAGCCCTTGCCCGAGATCCACGGGCCGGGCGGGTAGTTCGCGCTGGTCTTCGAGACCGCGGTGGCGACGCCGATCACGCTGAGGTTGGCCGGCACGGCCCCGGACAGCTTCCACGCGTTGAGGCGCGGCACCTCGGCGTTGCAGTGCGGGCACCAGTGCGCCAGGAACACCAGCATGTACGCGCCCTTGGTCGCGTCGACCCGCAGCGGCTGGCGGGAGAAGTTGAAGCCGTCGAGTGTCGGCGCGACCATGCCGACGGCCGGATCGACCGTCTTGGTCTCGTCGAACGCGGGCAGCGCGGTGCCCGTGACGGTGACCGGCATGCTGTCGGGCGTGCCCGAGGCGACCGTGGTGCTGGAGCCCGAGTCGACCGGCGGTGCGCTGGAGCTGCCGTTGCGCGTGACCGCAAAGATCACACCGCCGGCGATGAGGGCCACCACGACCCCGATGAGGATCCAGGTGTTGCGGTTGAGGCCGCCTTGACGTGCGGCCTTCGCCGCTGCCTTCTTACGAGCCTCAGCCCGCTGCCGGTTGGCCATTGTGGATGTCCTCCAGGGATTCGGGTAGGAGCAGGAGAGCAAGGATGGCGGCGAAACCGCAGAATGCCATCACCGCAAGCGTGATCGATGGAAACCCGGCGGGCCGGGCGTTGGAGTCGTAGTGACCGAACGACACCCAGAACGGGTTCGCACACGGCTGCGACGTGAGACACGCCGACGACTCTTGGATGATGCCGCGCTCGAGCAGGTTGTGCCAGACGCTGAGCAGAATGCCGATGGCCGCCAGCGGGACGGCGTACCACTTGACACCACGATCGCGCCGGACGGCGGCGACGATGAGCACCAGCGCGACCGAGTACATGAAGACGCGCTGGAACCAGCAGAAGCGGCACGGTCGCCAGTAGGCGAACTCACTGAAGTACAGGCTGCCCAGCGTGGCTGTGGTGGCGACGAGCGCGGCCAACGGCAGCTGCACACGGTGGAGCGCGTCGAGGAAGCGGACAGTGGCCACCGAGGGGATGATGCGGGCCGCCACCATGAGCACGACGCCGACGATGGCCACGATGGCCAGGACGGCGAAGAAGTCGTGCACGGCGTGGGCGGACATTCCCGCCATTCTGCCGTACGAACGGCGAAATGTGATGGCAGGATGCTCGTCGTGATCGCCCCCGTCGTCGACGCGTCGTTCCTCGCCGCGCACCCGCGGCAGGTCGGCCGTCCCCTGGTGCTGGCCGATGTGCGCTGGTACCTCGACGGGCGCGACGGTCACGCCGCATACCGTGCCGGCCACCTGCCGGGCGCGGTGTGGGTCGATCTCGAGCACCAGTTGGCCGCGCGCGACCGGCCCGCCACCGAGGGCCGCCACCCCTTCCCCGACCAGCACGCGTTCGCACAGGCGATGGGCGCGCTGGGCATCGGCGACGACACCATCGTCGTGGCCTACGACGACGCGGGTGGCGTCACCGCCGGCCGCCTGGTGGTCATGCTGCGCATGCTCGGCCGCGACGCCGCACTGCTCGACGGAGGCCTCGCCGCGTGGGCCGCCGACGGGCACCCCGTGCACGCCGGCGCGGAGCCCGACCCAGTGCCGACAGAGTTCACGGCGACCCCGTGGCCGGCCGACCGCCTCGCCGATGCCGACGAGACGCTCGCCCACGCGGCCCGCGGCGGTGCCGTGCTCGACGCCCGTGCACACGAGCGGTTCACCGGCGAACTGGCCCTGATCGACCCGCGCCCTGGTCACGTGCCCGGCGCCCGCAACGCGCCGTGGGCGTCGGTCATCGGCAGCGACGGCCGGTTGCTCGCGGCCGACCGGCTGCGCGACCACTACGCCTCGCTCGGCGCCGACACCGCAGTCGACGGCCACACCACCGTCGCCTACTGCGGCTCCGGTGTCAGCGCGTGCGTGAACGTGCTCGCCATGGAGCACATCGGCCTCATCCCGCCGCGCCTCTACGTGGCCAGCTGGTCGGGCTGGTCGGCCGACCCCGAGCGCCCGGCGGAGCAGGGCGGATGAGCGACATCTCGCTCACCGCGCTGCGCGACCTGCGCCGCACCCGCCAGAAGCACCGCCTCGGCAACCTCGACTGGTTCGAGGCCGCCTACCGCGCCTACCTGTGGGGCGGCTTCGGCGGTGGGTCCATCCTGTGGATCAGCAGCTCCGTCAAGGACGGCAGGGTGAACGAGTCGACGGCCGCGAGCGTGCTGCAGCACGGGCCAGCGGTGCTGGGTCTCCTCGTCGCCATCGCCTTCATGGCCGGCATCCGCGGCGGCGCGCAGGGCGGCCCCCTCGCGTTGGAGGCCCCCGACGTCGCCTTCGTGATGCTCGCTCCGGTCGATCGCCGCCGGGCGCTCATGCGGCCCGCCACGCAGAGGTTGCGCAGCGCGCTGTTCGCCGGCGCGCTCGCCGGCGCCATCGTCGGGCAGCTCGCCGGCCGGCGCCTACCCGGCTCGCTCGTCGCCTGGGCGGCCGCCGGTGCGCTGTACGGCGCGACCACCGCGTTCGTGTGGGTGGGCACCGCGCTGCTCGCGCACACGCTGCACGTGCCGCGCTGGGTGGCCACGCTGCTCGGCCTCGCCGCGGTGGCCTGGCAGTCGGCCGCCGTCGCCTGGCACATCCCCGGTCCGGCCGACACCGCCGGCAGCCTGGGCCTGTGGGGCTGGCGCCAGCACCCCGTCGACCTCGTCGCCGTGGGTCTGGGCGTCGTCGCCGTCGTCACCGGGTTCGTGCTCCTGCGCCGCATCTCGCTCGACGCGCTCGCCCGACGCAGCGCGCTCGTCGCCCAACTGCGCTTCGCCGTCACGATGCAAGACCTGCGCACGGTCATCCTGTTGCGCCGCCAGCTCAACCAGGAGCACACCCGTCACCGGCCCTACGTCCGCCTGAGGCCGGCCCGCTCGTCGCACAGCGGCATCACGGGCACCGTGTGGCGGCGCGGTTGGTACGGCTTGCTGCGCTTCCCGATCACCCGCCTGCTGCGCATGGCGGCGCTCGCCATCGGCATGGGCGTGCTGCAGGCCGCAGTGGTGCGCGGCACCACGCCCGCGTTCTTGGGCACCGCGGTGCTCGGCTTCGTGCTCGGCCTCGAGGTGATGGAACCACTGTCGCAAGAGGTCGACCAGGCCGACCGCGCCGACGCCATCCCCTACCCCCGCGGCGAGATCATGTCGCGGCACCTCATCGCTCCGGCCGTCGCGTTGCTGCCCTTCGCCGTCGTGGCAGGCGCCGCCGCAGCCATCACGCTCGGCGGCACCACCGATGCCATCGTCGGCGCGGCCATCCTGGCCTACCCCACGGTGCTCGGCGCGGCCACCGGCGGCGTGGTCAGCATCGTGCGCGACATGCCCAGCCCGTTCAGCTCCAGCAACCAGCAGGCGTTCATGCCGCCTGAGATGGCCGGCTTCACCACCACCATCCGGCTCGTGTGGCCCATCGTCGTCAGCGCGCTCACCACGTGCAGCGTGCTGCTGCCCCGGCTGGCGCTGCGCCACGGCGACTCCACCACCGCTGCCGCGATGCGCGCCGCGCTCGGGGTGCTGCTGGTGGTGGCGCTCACCGGCTACTGGGTGCGCGTGCGCGACGCGCTGCGCGCCCGCATCCGTGCGTTCATGGAAGAAGGCCGGGCGTACTCGTCCGGGCAAAGGAGCTCTGCGGCATGACTGCGTCGCGTCCGGGCGTCGCCGCCCTCAGCACACATCGGCTCAGCAAGGACTACGGCGACCGGCCGGCCCTCGAGCCGCTCGACCTCGAGGTGCCCGAGGGCCAGCACGTCGCGCTCGTCGGTCACAACGGCAGCGGCAAGACCACGCTGCTGCGCATGGCCGCCGGCCTGCTCGACCCGAGCGACGGCGAGGTGCGCATCATGGGTCACCCGAGTGGAAGCCTCGGCGCCCGCCGCTCGTTGAGCTGGCTCTCCGACTCACCCACGTTCTACGACGACCTGTCGCTGTGGGAGCACCTCGAGTACGTCGCCCGCCTGCACGGTGTGCAGGACTGGAACGACAAGGCCGAGGAGCTGCTCACACGGCTGCAGCTGTCGGGCCGGCGCGACGACGTGCCCACCACCTTCAGCCGTGGCCTGCGCCAGAAGGCGGCCATCGCACTCGGCATGGTGCGGCCCTTCGACGTGCTGCTCGTCGACGAGCCCTTCGTCGGTCTCGACTCCAACGGCAAGGCCACGCTGCTCGAGCTGCTCGACGAGGCCGCGGCGGTCGGCGCCACCTTGCTGGTGGCCACGCACGAGCTGGCGTTCGTCACCCGCGTCACACGGCTGCTGGCCCTGCGCGACGGCGCGATCGTCTACGACGGGCCGCCCGCCGACGCCGACGTGCACTCGCTGGTGCTGCCCGCCTGAAGCGCTGCTGAACCTGGCCGCAGACGTGGCCGATGACGTGGCCGATGACGTGGCCGATGACGTGGGCCGCAGACGAGGGCCGCCGAGCGCGCTACTCTTCGCGACCATGCAGGAATTCGCCTCCGTCAGTGCCTCCTCCCTCGACCCCTCCGCTCTGGCTGCCAAGCTCACCGAGAAGTCGGCCGAGGGNNGGTGGCGATGTCACCGCCTTCCTCTCGCGTGCAGCCGACAGTGCTGCTGCCGAGAAGGCCGAGCCCGTGAAGGCGGCCGAACCCGCCGCGGCCGAGCACACCGCCGAAGCTGCTGCTCCCGCCGCCGCTGCTGCTCCCGCCGCCGCTGCTGCTCCCGCCACCGTTATCATCGCCGCCGCCGCA
>PMCN01000177.1:25397-25546 GCA_003154135.1 Acidimicrobiaceae bacterium | reverse complement strand
AACGTGGTCGTCGTCTTGTCCGGCCTGGTCGAGATCTCGCTCGGTTGTGCGTTGATCTTCGTACGACGCCGTCGATCCCTGCTCGGCCTCGCAGTGGGTCTCTTCTTCATCGCCGTGTTCCCGGGCAACATCAGCCAGTTCATCGACGG
>PMCN01000177.1:0-25346 GCA_003154135.1 Acidimicrobiaceae bacterium | reverse complement strand
CTCCGCGCTCGTCCAAGCCCTTGCATCGACGCCAGCTCTGCTCAATGCGTTCGATGACCGCGATTGCCTCAACCACCGAGGCTGGTGCCGGGCCGTTGAAGCGCTCGATCACCGGATCCCTCGACGCTTCAGCCATGAACGTCGCATCGGAGCTGAGCACGTGGACAGCGGCGTCTGGGTGGGGCATTCTGCGCTCATGAACCAAGGTGCCGGGTACGACCCCGTGCAGTCGCGTACGAAGTACTCGCCGATGCCGCTCCGGCTCGAGACCGAGCGGCTGGTCTTGACGCCAGAGGAGCCNNCCACAGGCATCGGAGCGCTGGTGCTCCGTAAACGGCCAGAGGGCGAAGCGTTGGGATACACCGCACTCGTCGTCGGGCGTTGCTCGCTCGACGAGCCCGAGCTGGCCTACGAACTGCTGCCCCGATGGCATCGGCACGGATACGCCACAGAAGCTGCCCATGCCTTGCTCGACGCGGCATTCGACACAGGTCGACGTCGCATCTGGGCGACAATCGGGTCCTGGAACGCACCGTCGCTTCGGGTCGCGGAGAAGCTGGGCTTCCGCCTCGATCACTGCACAACGGAGGCCGATCGGGAAGTGGCCTGGATGGTTTGTGATCGTTGATCGTGGGCGCGCATGGCTGCCTGGTTGATCGCTGGACGACGGCCGGGCGGCTCACATCGGTGGCGGAGTGCTCACGCGCTGGTCCCGTGCGTTTCCTTGACTCGACATGGCGAGGCTGACAAGCTCCGCAAGTTCCGGTCCGATGGCCGGCGACCGGGGGGTCACTGATGGGAACCAACAAAGAGATCGTGGCTGCGATGTACGCGAGCTTTGCGACGGGCGACGTGCCAACCGTTATGGGGATCATGGCTGACGGTATCGAGTGGACCGAAGCGGATGGCTTTCCGCTCGCGGGCACCTACGTGGGACCGCAAGCGGTGCTGGAAGGCGTGTTCATGCGTCTCGGCGAGATCGGGGACGGGTTCGCAGCGATTCCCGACCAGTTCGTCGCCGACGGAGACACCGTCGCGGTGCTCGGTCGGTATCAGTGGAAGACCAGCGTGTCCGGCGAACCGGCCGAGGTGAAGATGGTGCATGTGTTGAAGCTCGCCGACGGCAAGGTCACGCACTTCCAGCAACACGTCGACACCGTGCGGGTCAACGAGCTGCGCGCGTAGATCGAGTCGAGTCGCTGCCGCACTGCGTCGCGGCTTCGATGGGTCAACCGACTCGGCGGCCGAGCATCGCGAGGAACTGCACCGCGGGTGATGGGTCGTTCGACACGATGACGGCGCCGCTGAAGAACGGTGGTTGGCGCATGGCCTCGATGGCCGGCGCTGCTTGCGCGGTCGCGTGGGCGATCAAGTCGTCATCGAGGTGGTTGTCGACGCCACCGGCCCGGGCGAGATCCCACGTGTGTGCGAGGGTGTCGACGACGTTCCATGCGAGGAAGTTGTCGATCGTCTCCTCGGCTCGGAAGGTCTGCACGGTGTGATCGAGCACGCCAGGAGCGTCGATGGCTTCGAGCACCGATTCGCGTGCCGCCGACCAGGAGCGCAAGGGATCATCGCCCGCGAGACCGCCCGGCGAGCCGTACGGGTTGAGCGTGGGCTCCACACCTCGAGCCAGCGACTCGACGTAGCCCTGCACTGCGATGACGTGACCGAGCACGTCTCGCGCCGACCAACCCTCGCAGGGCGACGGGCTGTCCCATGACGAGCTCGGCACCAAGCGCACGACGTGGTCGAAGCCGTACAGGGCTTTGGTGTACACGCGGAGGTTGTCGGTCATCGGCAGAGACTAATGGGCTCGCGTGGTTATCGTGAGCGGCTCATGACCTTCATGCACGCCGGCGATGGGCAGTCGTCGCTGACCGTCAACCGCAGAGGGCTCGCAGTCGGTGTGTCGGCGGCCCTTGCGGTTGGGGTCGGCGTCGGCGCGTTGACGGCATACGGCCAGGGATGGCTGAGCGACACGACCACGTCGCTGGCCAACTCTGCCGGACCCTGGTCGGTGGCCGCGTTCCTCGTCGCCCGTTACAACCGCCGGTTGGCGCCCGCGATCGTCGCCGCGATGCTGGCGCTGGCATGCTGCGAGCTCGGCTACGCGCTCGCCACCGAGCTACGAGGTGGCACGAGCGCCACTTCGACAGTGGTGTTCTGGCTCACGGCTGCCGCACTCGCCGGGCCGGCGCTCGGCGTGGCTGGATCGTGGTCGACCGAGACCGGGGTGCGCCGTGGGGTGGGGATTTCGGTGCTCGGCGGGGTGCTGCTCGGGGAAGGCTTCTACGGTTGGACCACCCTCGCCGACACAACCGATTGGCGATACTGGGCGGTGGAACTGGCCATCGGCGTACTGGTCGTCGCTCTTGCCGCAGCACGCACCGAACGGCCCGCTCATGCGACGGTCGCCCTCGCCACGGGTGTGCTCACCGCGGCTGTCGTGTTCGCGTTCGGCCGACTCGCGTAGGGAGCCGCGCCCGCTTCGACATGCGTCGTTCGGGCTGCATCGATGGTGGGACACTGACGGCATGATCGACTCGGATCGGAGCTCGTTCGGGCTGCCGAGGCAGAGGCACGTCGACGCGGTTGCGGTGTGATGCGAGTGGACACTCACACGTTTCAGGCACCCGCGTTCTACGAGCGGCTGGGCTTCGAGCGCATCGGGTTCGCCGCCGACACGCCGATGGGCCACGGCGAGGTGTTCTTGCTCAAGCGCCTCTCCACCTGAGCGACTTGCCGCTTCGAGCGCTGCGTCCGAAAGCCGCCAGGGTGCGCACGAGGGCCGTCGTACCGTTGCGCCATGGACACGCTTGAAACACCGATGGTGTTCGGCCTCGATCGCGCGCGCCTCACCGAGCTCCGCCGAACCGGAATCGATCACGGCGGGAACCGCGTGCAGCCGTTCATCGACGACGAGGGTGGCTGGCCGCTGCGTTGTTGCCTCACCGACTCGAAGGTCGGCGAGCGAATCGCGATCGTCAGCTGGCAGCCATTCACCTGGTCGGGGGCGTACTCCGAAGTGGGCCCGGTGGTCGTTCATGCCGACGACTGTGGCGGCTACGCAGCGGGCTCCGTGCCGCCGCAGTTCGAGAGTCGGCGGCAGATGGTGAGGCCGTACACCGCCGACCGCCGCATCGCGTACGACCACATCCGACTGGTGGAGGAGTCGGAGTCGCTCACGGATGCGCTCGCAGAGGTGTTCGCCCATGCAGACGTGGAGTCGGCGTTGGTGCGCAACGTGATGGCCGGGTGCCTCAGCTTCGCAGTCGTCCGCCCGTAGGAGCGCGCCGGGATCGGTAGGAATCGGGTAAGAGCTGGCCGGAGCCACGGACGCCGACCCGCCCACGGGCTTACTGTGACGGTGCTCGACGAAAGGGCACCCATGATCGACGCTTCCGGTTTGGTGAAGATGTACGGCGACAAGGTCGCTGTCGACGACCTGAGCTTCGAGGTCAAGCCGGGCATCGTGACGGGCTTCCTCGGCCCCAACGGTGCGGGCAAGTCCACCACGATGCGCATGATCATCGGGCTCGATGCGCCGAGCAGTGGTGTCGTCACGGTGAACGGCAAGGCGTACGCCGAGCATCGGGCACCGTTGCACGAGGTGGGCGCCCTGCTGGAGGCCAAGGCCGTGCACAACGGCCGCACCGCTCGCAACCACCTGCTCGTGCTCGCCGCCACGTGCGGCATCTCGGCCCGCCGCGTCGACGAACTGCTCGACCTCGTCGGGCTCACGGATGTGGCCTCCAAGCGTGTCGGTGGGTTCTCGCTCGGGATGGGTCAGCGGCTCGGCATCGCCGCCGCGATGCTGGGCGATCCCGCGACCCTCATCCTCGACGAACCGGTCAACGGACTCGACCCGGAGGGCATCCTGTGGATCCGCCACCTTCTCCGGGCGTTGGCGCGTGAGGGGCGCACGGTGTTCGTGTCGTCGCACCTGATGTCGGAGATGGCGCTCACCGCCGACCACCTCATCGTCATCGGCAGAGGCCGACTCATCGCCGACGTGTCGGTTGCCGACTTCACCAGGCAGGCATCCTCCGACACCGTGCACCTGCGCACGCCCGACGCCGAACGACTGCGCGAGCTGCTCGTCGGTCCCGGTGTGCGCGTCACCGTGATGTCGCAGGGGCGGTTGGAGGTCGTCGGCCTCACGAGCGACGCCATCGGCGACATCGCTGCGGCCCACATGATCCCGTTGCACGAGCTCGTCCCACATCAGGCATCCCTCGAACAGGCCTTCATGACCCTCACCCACGACTCGGTCGAGTACCAGCCGACGGAGGTTGCAGCGTCATGACCACCCTCGACACAGCCCCGTCCATCGACATCCCGTCGCTGTCGACCGACGAGATCGAGCACCTCCTCGTGACGCCGACGCGCGTGGTGCGCTCCGAGTGGATGAAGATGCGCACGCTGCGTTCCACTTGGTTGACGATGGCGCTCGCCCTCGTCTCCGTACCCGGCATCGGCATCGCGATCGCGTGGTCGACCGCCAACGACTGGACGAAGATGCGGCCGCGTGAGCGACTCCACTTCAACCCTCTCGCCGATCCGCTCTCGGGCTTCAACCTCGCCCAGCTCGCGTTCGGTGTGCTCGGCGTGCTGCTCACCGCCGGCGAGTACTCCGCCGGCATGATCCGCGCCACGTTCGCGGCAGTCCCGAAGCGCCTCCCGGTGCTGTGGGCCAAGCTCGGCGTGTTCACGTCGATCACGCTGGTGACGATGGTGCCGCTTTCCATCTTCACGTTCTTCGTCAGCCAGCGCCTGCTGTCCGCGCAGCACATCCAGATCACCTGGGACACGCCGTCGGTTGCGCGATCCGTGATCGGTGTCGGGCTCTACCTCACCGTCGCCGCCGCATTGGCGATCGGGCTCGGTGCGATCATCCGCAACGTCGCGGGTGCCATCGGCGCGTTCGTCGGGATCATCCTCGTGCTGCCGGTGATCGCGTCGGCCCTGCCACAGACCTGGGGTGATCGCATCAACAAGTGGTTGCCCAGCAACGCCGGCCAGGCGCTCATGTCGGTGACCTCCGACAACACCACGCTGTCGCCCTGGCGGGGGTTCGGCGTGTTCTGCCTGTGGGCCATCGCGGCACTCGTCGCGGCTGCGGTCCTGTTGCGCCGGCGCGATGCCTGAACGGCGCGAGCCGCGCAACTAACAGCCAACCGCTACCCGCGCAGGCGGGTGTTCGTCGGGTCGTACAGCGAGCCGGTGTGTCGTGTGGCGGCGACGGGCTCGCCGTACACCTCGATCACGAAGTCGGTGCGGTCGGCGAGAGCTGCCGGTAGGTAGCCGTAGGCGACCGGCTTGCCCACCGTGTGGCCGAAGTTGGCGCTGGTGGTGAAGCCCACCACCTCACCATCGGCGATGATGGCCTCACCGCTGACGGGGTAGGCCATCGACTCGAGCGTGAAGGTGCACAGCCGCCGTTCCACGCCGGCCGCCTTCTGGGCGACGAGGGCCTCGCGGCCGAGGAAGTCGCCCTTCTTCAGGCTCACCCGCCAGCCGAGGCCGGCCTCCCACGGTGTGGTGTCGGGTGTGACGTCGGTGCTCCAGTACACGTAGCCCTTCTCCATCCGCATGGTGTCGATCGCGCGGTAACCGACGTCGACGATGCCGTGCGGCTCGCCTGCGGCACGGAGGGTTTCGTACACGTGGGCCGCGTACTCGGTGGGGATGTGCAGCTCCCAGCCCAGCTCACCGGTGTAGCCGATGCGCAGCGCGAGCACGGGGGCGGAGCCGATGGTGATCTCGCGTGCCGTCGCGTACGGGAATCCGGCGTTGGTGAGGTCGTCCTCGCACACCGACTGCAGCACGTCGCGGCTCTTCGGGCCGCAGAGGTTGACGACGGCGCGAGCACTGGTGAGGTCGCGCACGATGACGCTGCCGTCGTCGGGCGAGTTGGTGCGGATCCAGCCCATGTCGTGTGCACCGAAGGCCGCGCCGGTCACCACGTACCAGCTGTCGCGCGCGGTGCGGGTCATGGTGAGGTCGCACTCGATGCCGCCGCGCTCGTTGCACAGCTGCGTGTAGATGGCGCTGCCCACGGGCTTGTCCATGTCGGCGACGCTGAGCCACTGCACCGCGGCGAGCGCTCCGGCACCGGTGATCTCGAACTTGGCGAACGACGTCTGGTCGACGAGACCGACGCCTTCGCGCACCGCTCGATGCTCGGCACCCACGTGCGTGAACCAGTTGGGTTCTGTGAACGACGGCCGGTCGACGGCCTCGACGCCTTCGGGGGCGAACCAGTTGGGCCGTTCCCAGCCGCCACGTGTGCCCATCACCGCGCGACGAGCCGCGAGGGTGTCGTGCAGCGGGCTGCGACGGATGCCGCGTGCGGTCACCTTCTCGGAGCCGGGCGCAGCCAACTTGTAGTGGTGCGCGTACAGCTCGACCATGCGTGTGTCCATGAAGTGCCGCGTGGTGTGGTGGAACGAGAAGCGGCGCACGTCGAGCGGCCACAGGTCGAGCGAGGGGCGGCCCTCGAGCATCCACTCGGCCATCATCTTGCCGGCGCCGCCGCCCGCCGCGATGCCGTAGAGGAACCCGGTGGCCACGTAGTAGTTGTCGAGCTCGGGCACGCGGCCCATCACGAAGTCGGCGTCGGCGGAGTAGGGGATCGGCCCGTTGAGCAGCGTGCGGATGCCCGCCTTCTCGATGCAGGGCGTGCGGATGGCCGCCAGCTCGGCGAGCTGTGCGAAGCGGTCGTAGTTCGGGTCGAACAGCCGGCGCTGGAACGGCGACGGGATGCCACCGTGGTCGCCCTCGCCGGTGCCGAACGCGATGGTGTCGGGCTCGTAGCCGCCGACCAGCAGTCCCGGCCCGTCGGGCTTGTAGTACACGAGGTGGTCGGGGTCGCGCATGGTGGGCAGCGCGCCCAGCTCGACCGGTGTCCAGCCCTCGATCGGGCCGCTCAGCATGTACTGGTGCTCGACGGCCGTCGCCGGGATGCGCACGCCGGCCATGCGGCCGACCTCCATGCCCCACATTCCTGCCGCGTTGACCACCATCTCGCACTCGATGTCGGCGGGTGCGCCGTCGGCGCCGACGGTGTGCACCTGCGAGCAGTGGCGACCGTCGACGGTGATCGACACCACCTTGGTGTGTTCGCAGATGCGGGCGCCGCGCATGCGGGCGCCACGGGCGATGGCCATCGTGACCGACGCGGGGTCGATGTAGCCGTCGGTGGGAAGGAACGCCGCGGCGAGCACGCCATCGGTGGTCATCAGTGGGAACAGCTCCTGTGCCCGCGTGGGCGACACCACCTCCATCGGCAGCCCGAAGCTCTTGGCCATGGTGGTGAGCCGCTTCAGCTCCAGCACCCGCTCGGGCGAGCAGGCGAGCCGCAGGCTCCCTGTCTCGTGCCAGTCGACCGCCTGCCCGGTCTCGGCTTCGAGCCCGCGGTACATCTCGACCGACTGCTCCAGCATGCGCGTGGTGTTGCGCGACGACCGCAGTTGGCCCACCAGGCCGGCAGCGTGCCAGGTGGCGCCGTCGGTGAGCTGGTGCTGTTCGAGCAGCACCACATCGGTCTCACCCATCTTCGTCAGCCAGTACGCGATGGAGCAGCCGAGGATGCCGCCGCCGATGATGACGATGCGTGCGCGGGAGGGGAGTGCGACGTCGTTCATCCGGATCACGCCTTCACTCGCGAGTTCGACGGGTCGTACAACGGTTGCAGCGACACCTCGGCGGGCACGCGCTGCGTGGCCACCTCCAGCTCGTACGTGGCCGACAGCACCCACGCGGCATCGACGCCCTGCGGGTTGCGTACGTAGCCGAAGCCGATGGAGCGGTCGATCGTGTAGCCGAAGCCTCCACTGGTGAGCCAGCCCACGCGCTCGCCGTCGCGGTAGATGGTCTCGCGGCCCAGCAGCACCACCTTCGGGTCGACCGTGAAGGCAGCGAGCAGCTTGCGCACGTTGCCGGAGCGCTGCGCCTCGATGGCCTCGCGGCCCAGGAACGCGATGCCGCTCTTCAGCTTCACCGCCCAGCCGAGGCCGGCCTCGATCGGTGTGTGGTCGGGGCCGATGTCGCTGCCCCACGCGCGATAGCCCTTCTCGAGCCGGCAGCTCTCGATGGCGCGGTAGCCGGCGTTGACGAGACCGTGCTCGCCGCCCGCAGCCATGAGCGTGTCGTACACCCTGGGCGCATACTCGACCGGCAGGTGGAGCTCCCATCCCAGTTCGCCCATGTACGTGATGCGCAGGGCGCGCATCGGACAGCCGGCGATGCCCACCGTCTGCATGGTGCCGAACGGAAAGGCGTCGTTGCCGACGTCGGCAGACGTGACCGACTGCAGGATGTCGCGCGACCGCGGCCCCATCAGTGACAGCACCGACCATGCCGACGTGACGTCGACGAGCTGTGCGTTGCACCCCGTCGGGATGTTGCGCTCGATCCAGTCGAAGTCGTGTGTGGCGAAGCCGGTGCCGGTGACGATGTAGAACTCGTCGCGCGCTACGCGGACCACGGTGAGGTCGCACTGGATGCCACCCGAGGCGTCGAGCATCTGGGTGTAGGTGAGCGAACCGACCGGCTTGCGCACGTTGTTGGCGCAGATCCAGTCGAGTGCTGCTCCCGCGTCGGGTCCCTTCAGCGTGAACTTGGCGAACGACGTCTGGTCGACGATGACGGCGGCCTCACGACATGCGCGGTGCTCGCGCCCCACGGCGGCGAACCAGTTCTGACGCTCGTACGTGTAGACATCGTCGGGTGCCTGGCCGTTCGCGACGTCGGCGAACCAGTTGGGCCGTTCCCAACCGAGCTTCTCGCCGAACGAAGCACCGGCGGCGAGCAGCCGGTCGTAGAGGGGCGACGTACGAGCGGGGCGACCGGTGTGGTTCTCCTCGAACGGCCAGGCCATCGTGTNNCGGCGGATGTCGACCACCCACAGGTCGTACGGCGGTGCCCCGTGGTACACCCATTCGGCCAACGCCTGCCCGGCGCCGCCGCCGGCCGCGATGCCGAACGCGTTGAACCCGGCGCCGACGAAGAAGTTGCGCAGCTCTGGTGCCTCGCCGAGGATGAAGTTGCCGTCGGGCGTGAAGCTCTCCGGGCCGTTGATGAGCGTGCGCAGCCCGGCGTTGGCGAGCAGCGGCACGCGACCGATGGCGAGCTCCATGGTGGGTGCGAAGTGATCCCAGTCGCTCTCCAGCAGCTGGAATTGGAAGGGGCGGGGGATGCCGCCGGTGGCCCATGCGACGGGGTTGGGTTCGTACCCGCCCATCACCAGGCCGCCGACCTCCTCCTTGTAGTACGTGAGGCGATCGGGGTCGCGCAGCGTGGGGAGGTTGCGGGGCACCTCAGGCGTGAAGGGCTCGGTGATGACGTACTGGTGCTCGACGGGAACGAGCGGCACGTTGACGCCCACCGTCGCGCTCAGCGCCCGGGTCCACTGCCCGCCGCACACGACCACCTTCTCGCATTCGATGCGCCCCGTGGAACCGTCCGGGCCAGTGGTGACCACCGCGCGCACGACGCCGTCGACCACCTCGATCTGCGCGACCTCGGTGTGCTCGCAGATGGTGACTCCCTGCATGCGCGCACCCCGGGCGAGGGCCATGGTGATGTCGCTGGGGTTGGCCTGTCCGTCGGTGGGCAGGAACGCAGCACCCACGACGTCGTCGACCTGCATGATTGGCCACAGGTCTTGCGCCTCCTGCGGCGACAGCAGGTGCATCTCGAGGCCGAAGCTCTTGGCCGTGGTGGCCTGCCGCTTCACCTCCGTCCATCGCTCGGGGTTGCATGCCAGGCGCAGGCCGCCGTTCATCTTCCAACCGGTGGCCTGGCCGGTCTCGGCTTCGAGCGTGCGGTAGAGCTCGACCGAGCTGCCCAGCAGCTGCGTGATGTTGGCGCTGGTGCGCAGTTGGCCCACGAGGCCCGCCGCGTGGAAGGTGCTGCCCGACGTGAGCTGGTGCTTCTCGAGCAGCACGGTGTCGGTCCAGCCCAGCTTCGCCAGGTGATAGGCGGTGGAACAGCCGACGATGCCACCCCCGATCACCACGACGCGGGCAGAGGAGGGGAGTTCGGTCACCGGCACAGCATCGCGCCCGACGCGCACAACTCCGCCAGAACTGTTGCTTTGTGTTGGAATGCTCACGTGCCCCGGTACGAGGAGGAAGTGCTCAACGCGGTGTCGCTGCGCGGCACCCTCAGCGTTCGCGAGCTCGCCACGCTGCTCAACGTGAGCGAGCAGACCGTGCGGCGCGTGGTGCAACCGCTGGTCGAGCGGGGAGTCGTCGAGAAGGTGCACGGGGCCGTCGTGGGCCGCAGCCGCCCGGGCGAGGCGCCGTTCCTCGCGCGCATGACCGTGCACCAACGGGCGAAGGTGGCAATTGCGGCGCACGTAGCCACGCTGGTTCGCGACGGCGACGCGGTGGCGCTCGACACGGGCAGCACCACAGGCTTCGTGGCGCAGGCACTGCGCCGGCACCGCGGACTGACCGTGGTCACCAACTCCACGTTCATCGCCACCACGCTGGCCACCATCCCCGGCAACCGGGTGCACATGGCGGGCGTCGAGCTGCGCAACCACGATGGCGCCGCGTTCGACTCGGCCGCGTTCGCGGTCGTGCGCTCGATGAGGGTGCGCGTGGCCATCCTGTCGGCGTCGGCGCTCGATCCGCAGCGCGGGCTCATGGTGCAGGAGCGGGCGGAGGCCGAGATGTCGGCGGCGATGGGCGACATCGCCGAGCGCCGGGTGTTCGCTGTCGATGCCTCCAAGTTCGGGAATGCAGCGCTGGTGGCGCTGCCTCCGCTGTCGGTCGGCGACGTGCTGGTCACCGATGCGGCGCCCGCCGCCGACGTGTGCGCCGCGCTCGGCCGAGGCGAGATCGTCATCGTCCGTTAGCGGAACGAGTGTTCAAGGTTGGAGTCGGTGCGGTCTAAGATCCCGCAGTCGGGGAACGGCACCGCAGTCGACGACGGCAACGGCAGTGGGCAACGGCAAGAGGGGGCGCAGCCAAGTGGATTCGATGATCTCGGTTCGTGATCTGTGGAAGGTCTACGGGCCGCGAGCAGAGCGCATCGTCGGATCCCCCCAAGCCGATCTGCCGCGCGGTGAGCTCGAGTCCACGCTGGGCAACGTGGTGGCCATGCGCGAGGTGAGCCTCGACATCGCGCCGGGCGAGGTGTTCGTGGTGATGGGCCTGTCGGGCAGCGGCAAGAGCACGCTCATCCGCTGCGTCACCCGCCTCATCGAACCCACCGCGGGCAAGGTGTTCATCGAAGGTGCCGACGTCACGGCCGCCGATGCCGACGAACTGCTGCAGATCCGGCGCCACAAGGTGTCGATGGTGTTCCAGCACTTCGGCCTGCTGCCTCACCGCACGCTGCTCGACAACGTGGGCTTCGGCCTCGAGCTGCGCGGCGTCGACAGGAAGCAGCGCCGTGACCGCGCCGCGCAGACCCTCGAGCTGGTGGGTCTCCCCGGCATGGGCTCGTACAAGCCGCACCAGTTGAGCGGCGGTCAGCAGCAGCGCGTCGGCCTTGCACGCGCACTGGCCACCGACCCCGACATCATGCTCTTCGACGAGCCGTTCTCGGCTCTCGACCCACTCATCCGTCGCGAGATGCAGGACGAGATCGTCCGTCTCCGCCGCGAGCTGAAGAAGACGATGATGTTCATCACCCACGACCTGCAGGAGGCGCTGCGCCTCGGCGACCGGATCGCCATCATGCGCGACGGCAGGTTCGTGCAAGTGGGCACGCCGGCCGAAGTGGTGCTCGAGCCCGCCGACGAGTACGTCGCCAACTTCGTGCGCGACGTGCCGCGCTCGCACGTGGTGCCCGTCGACGCGGTGATGGGTGCTGTGACCGAGGGTCCGTTCGCGGGCGAGGTGCCGGTGGGCACCAAGGTGCGCGACGCGGTCGGGCTCGTCGCGCACAGCGACCTGCCGGTGCGCGTNNTGTCTCCGTCGAGGCGCTGCCAGAGCAGGAGTCCGACGAGCTCGTCGCGGCTCGGCAGCGTCGGCGGATGATCGGCTTCGGGATCTTCGCGGCGCTGGCCGTGGTTGCCGTCGTCATCTCGCACGACCCGCCGAGCTGGCTCGACCTGCACGTGCAGAAGTGGGCGCAGGACCGTTACAAGTGGACCGTCATCAACCGCGACACGTCGCCGCTCTTCACCGACTTCCTCACGCCCATCGCGCACTTCCTCGACTGGTCGGTCAAGCACTCCAAGTCGCTCCTCGCCTCGTTGCGCTGGCCCGGCGTGGTGGCGGTCACCGGTGCCATCGGCTGGCGCACCGGTGGCATCCGCGCCGGCTTCGCCGGTGCGCTCGCGATGTTCGGCGTGGGCTTCGTGTCGAACTGGGATCACGCGATGATCACGCTCTCCATCATGATCGTCGCCGTGGTGATCGCCCTGCTGCTGGGCCTCCCACTCGGCATCTGGGCGGCGCGCTCCGATGCTGCCGAGCGCGTCATCCGGGTGCTGCTCGACACGGCGCAGGTGATGCCGATCTTCGTGTACTTCAGCCCGGTGCAGGTGGCGTTCGGCATCCGCTACCCGGCGGCCGTGGTGGTGACCGTCATCTACGCGCTGCCACCCGCGGTGCGTCTCACCAACCTGGGCCTGCGCAACGTGCCGGTGGTGCTCAACGAAGTGGGCGAGTCGTTCGGCTCGACGAAGCTGCAGCAACTGGTGAAGGTGCAGCTGCCCACGGCCCGCCGTGCCATCCTGCTCGGCCTCAACCAGGTGATCATGATGGCCTTCGCCATCGTGGTGCTGGCCTCGCTGCTCGGAACGGGCGACCTCGGCCAGGACGTGCTGGCCTCGCTGCAGAAGCAGAACGTGGGCGCGGCGTGCGCCGCCGGTCTGGGCATCGTGCTGCTGGCCGTCGCGCTCGACCGCATCACCACCGGCCAACGGCCGCAGACGTCGGCGCGCTGGGCCCAGGGTCTGCCCTCGGTGTCGCGCCGCGTGGGCGGCCTCATCGCTGCGGGGGTGGTCGGCGTCGCCGTGGTCTTCTCGCACCTGAGGGACATCACCACCTACCCGTCGTGGCTCACCTACGACATCGCGACGCCCATCGACAGTGCGGTGAAGTGGGTGGAGGACAACCTGCGCAGCGGAGTGCCGGTGATCGGTGGCACGAAGGCCATCAACGACTTCCTGGTGACGAAGATCATCGACCCGCTGAAGCAGTTCCTGCTGTGGCTGCCGTGGTTCTTCGTCGTGGCCGTGTTCGCGTTCATCGGGTGGTTGAGCAAGGGATGGCGGCTCGCCACTGCGGTCGCGCTCTGCCTGGTGCTCATCGCGGCGATGGGCACCATNNCAGGTGCTCGTCGCCATCGTCGTCAGCGTGCTCATCGCGCTGCCGCTCGGTCTGTGGGCCGGCCGCTCCGACCGCGTGGAGAAGATCCTGCGCCCGTTCCTCGACCTGGCGCAGGTGCTGCCGCAGTTCGTCTACCTGCTGCCGGTGGTCTTCCTGTTCGCCGTGGGGCGCGCCGCGGGTGTCATCGCCTGCGTCATCTATGCGGTGCCGCCCTGCATCCGCCTCACATCGCTCGGCCTGCGCGAGGTGCCGTGGGCACCGCGCGAGTCGGCGATCAGCTTCGGTGCCACCCCGCGTCAGGAGATGCGCAACGTGCAGTTGCCGCTCGCCCGCAAGAGCATCCTGCTCGGCATCAACCAGACGATGATGATGGTGCTCGCCACCGTGATCATCGCGTCGCTCATCGGTGCCGGCGCGCTCGGCCTGGTGGCGTACGAGGCCACGGCGAAGCCCAACATCAAGTTGGGTCAGGGCGTGGCCGCAGGCCTCAGCATCGTGCTGCTGGCCATCATGCTCGATCGCATCACCCAGGCGTGGGGACGCGACCGCGACACAACGCGCTCATGAGCGTACGATCTCACGCAACTCACCCAAGGGGGAACACATGAAGACATCCGGCAAACGTCGACACCTCGTGGTGTCGGGTCTGCTCATCAGCGCCGCGGTGCTCGCGGCCTGCGGCAGCGACACCAAGTCCAGCAGCCCGACCACTCCGGGCAGCACCACCACCGCCGCAACCACCGGCTCAACGACACCGGGCACGAACCCGGGCACGACACCGGGCACGACAGGGTCCACCACCCCCGGCACCACCGGCGGCGGCACGGGCACCGGCGAGACGTGCAAGACCAGCGGCGCCCCGATCACCCTGGCCGTCAACCCCTGGACCGGTTCCGCGGTCAACGCCTACGTCGCCAAGTCGGTCATCGAGTGCAACCTCGGCACACCGGTCGAGATCGTCAACATCGACGAGAACGCCACATGGGTGGGCCTCGACGACGGCAGCCTCGATGCAGTGCTCGAGGTGTGGCCGTCGGGTCACGTCCCCGACTACCAGACCTACGTCACCGAGAAGAAGACCGTGGTCGACATGGGCAAGCTCGGCCCGCACGCCAAGATCGGCTGGTACGTGCCGAAGTTCGTGGTCGACGAGCACCCCGCGCTGGCCACGTGGGAGGGCTTCAAGGATCCCGCGCTCGCCAAGCTGTTCGCCACGGCCGAGACCGGCGACCAGGGTCAGTTCCTCATGGGCGATCCCAGCTACGTCACCTACGACGAGCAGATCATCGCCAACCTGAAGCTGCCGCTGAAGTTCGTGGTGGCNNAAGCCGATCCTGCTGCAGTTCTGGCAGCCGCACTGGAAGTGGGCCACCGGCCTGCCGTTCGTCGAGGTCAAGCTGCCTCCGGTGACCGACGCCTGCAAGGCCTCGGCTGCGGCCAGTGATGGCGGTTACGCCTGCGACTACCCCGTCGACGAGCTGTACAAGGCCGCCTCGGCCAAGCTGAAGGACAAGAACCCGAAGGTGTGGGCCGTGATCCAGAAGCTGCAGCTCACCACCGACCAGCAGAACACCATCGCTGCCAGCGTCGACAGCGACAAGATGACCCCGGCTGCCGCCGCCCAGAAGTGGGTCGACGCCAACCAGGCGGTCTGGAAGGCATGGCTCACCTGAGCCGCTGAGACATCGCACACGCAGTCGTCCACGGCGGCGGTGGCCCATCCTCCGGGGTGCGTCACCGCCGCCGTGCCGCGTGGTCGCCCCGACGGCGTGAGTTGACATACTGCTGCGATGACTTCAACTTCGCGTCCGGTGGGCTACATCGGTCTCGGCAACCTCGGCTTCCACCTCGCGCACAGCCTCATGCGCGCCGGGCATCCCCTCACCGTCACCGACCTCGACCGCTCGATCGCCGAGCCGCTGCTGGCCGAGGGTGCGCGCTGGGCCGGCTCGGCCCGCGACGTGGCAGCGGCGTCGGACGTGGTGTTCACGTGCCTGCCATCACCACGGGCAGTCGACGCGGTGGTGGCAGGTCCCGACGGTGTGTTCGAAGGTCTGGCACCGGGCGGCACCTGGATCGACAACAGCACCAACGACCAGAGCGAGACGCTGCGGCTGGGAGCGCTCGCCGCGGCTCGCGGGCTGCAGATGCTGGAGGCGCCCGTCACCGGTGGTGTGCACAAGGCGGCCGCCGGCGAGATCACCGTGCTCGTGGGTGGCGACGAGGCGGTGTTCGAGGCCAACTCCGCGCTGTTGAGTGCCATCGGTTCACCCGTGCTCTACATGGGTCCGCTGGGGAGCGCTGCGCTCATCAAGGTCATCACCAACATGCTGGCGTTCGTCCACCTCGTCGCCGCCGGCGAGGCGCTCATGCTGGCCAAGCGGGGTGGTCTCGATCTGGCCAAGTCGTTCGAAGCCATCCGCAACAGCTCGGGCAACAGCTTCGTGCACGAGACCGAGAGTCAGGTGATCCTGAACGGCAGCTACAACATCGGCTTCACGATGGACCTGGCCGTGAAGGACCTCGGGTTCGCGATGGACTTCGGCAAGGCGCTCGGGGTGCCGCTCGACCTCGCCGGCCAGACGTTGCAGACCTTCGTCCGCGCCCGCTCGCAGTACGGAGGCGGCGCATGGTCGAGCCAGGTGGTGAAGCTGTTGGAGGACGCGTTGGGCACCGACCTGCGCGCGCCGGGCTTCCCGGAGGTGCTCCAATGACTGCGATGGACGAGATCGAGCAGCGCCAGCACCTCGCTGCAGCCTTCCGCTGGTCGGCGCGGTTGGGTTTCAACGAGGCGGTCGCCAACCACTTCAGCGCGCTGGTGCCCGGCAGCGACACGAACTTCCTGCTGAACCCGCGCGGCCGGCACTTCTCCCGAGTGCGCGCCAGTGAGCTGCTGCTGCTCGATGCGTCGGCGGCGGGCGGCGAGGCCCATCCGGCAGCCGATCCCACGGCGTGGTACCTCCACGCGCACCTGCACCGGTTGGTGCCGCACGCCAAGGTCATCCTGCACACGCACATGCCGCACGCCACTGCGCTCGCGTGCCTCGACGGCTTCGAGCTGCTGATGCTCGACCAGACTGCGTGCCGCTTCCACGGCCGCGTCGCCTACGACCGCGACTTCCGCGGCATGTTCCTCGACGACCAGGAAGGACCGCGCCTCGCAGGCCTTCTCACCGACGGCATCTCCACCGTGTTCCTCGGCAACCACGGCGTCATGGTGGTGGGCAACACCGTGGCCGAGGCGTTCGACGAGCTGTACTACCTCGAGCGTGCCGCTGAACTGCAGGTGCTGGCGCTGAGCACCGGACGCCCGTTGCGCCTCCTTCCCGATGATGTCGCCGCGCTCACCTGCCGCCAATGGCAGGAGTACCCGCAGGGCGCCGAGCTCCACTTCGCCGAGTTGCTGCGCATCCTCGACGACGACGCGCCCGACTACGCCGGCTGATCGGGCGGGAACGAGTAGCCGACGACGTAGGCCTCGGCGACGAGCGCGAGCGCAGCGTCGACGTCGCCCGTCCAGTGGAGCCCTCGGATGCTGCCCAGCGAGCGACGGGCACTGAACGAGCGGAGCAGGTCGAACCCGCCGGCGCGCACGGTGGCCACCACCGGACCGGCGCCGAGGGTGCGTTCGACGCCATCGGCCACCACGACCACGGAACCGGCCGCGCGCTCGCCGAGCTTCTCGTGCAGGAAGCCGAGGTAGTGGTCGAGCGACACCCGCACCGTGAGCGGGTCGTCGTCGGGGGGCAGACCGAGCGAGTCGAGCACGTCTTGGAGGTGGCAGTGGAGGTCGGCGCAGAAGTGGGAACCGGTCTCGTACCCGAACAGGCGCAGGCCGTCCTCGAAGGGCGGGGCTTCACGGGCCCACTCGCCGAGCAGCTCGTCGAGCCCGGTGTGGCGTCGGAGGGCGACGAGTCGTCGGCCCCATTCGTCGGGACCTTCGTCGCCCGGGAAGCGAGCGGCGTTGAGCTCGGTGGCCAGGCCGACGACGTGGGCGAGCACGTCGTGCACCGACCACTCCGGCGTCGCGGGCACGATGGCGTCGAGCGCCGACGGTGCGAGTGCGCGGACCGTGGCGACGAATCGCTGCCGTGTGTGCTCGTACACCGCGCCCGTGTCGATGCCGGCATCTCGGGGGGCGTCGCCGATCATCGGGCCACCTCGAGCACGATCTTGCCCACGTGTCCCTTGGTGAGGAAGAGCTCCTGAGCGGCGACGATGTCGTCGAGCCCGAACGTGGCAGCGACGAGCGGGCGCACCTCGCCGCGCTCGATGCGCGCCACCAGGCCGGCGAACACGCCTCCATCGAGCACGGTGCAACCGATGAGGCGGAGGTCGGCGAGGTAGAGCGCGCGCAGGTCGAGCGACACGAGGGGTCCGGCGATGGCCCCGGCGACCGCACATCGTCCGCCCGGGCACAGCACCTCCAGCAGCGACGGCCACGTCGGCCCGCCGACGACGTCGATCACGACGTCGAACGCGCCCGCGCCGAAGGACGCCACGAGGTCGGCGTGGCGGTCGACCACCTCGTGTGCCCCGAGGGCGACGACGGCGGCGCGCTTGTCGTCGCCGGCAACGGCCGTGACCCGAGCGCCGCGGGCGACGGCGAGCTGCACGGCGGCAGAGCCCACCCCACCCGACGCACCGGTGACCAGCACGCGCTCGCCCGCGTGGAGCGAGCTGCGGCAGAGCATGTTCTCGGCTGTGGAGTACGAGCATGGGAAGGTGGCCAGTTCCGCGTCGCTGAAGTCGCTGCGCACCGCATGGGCATGCCGGTCGGGGACCACGGTGAACTCGGCGAACGAACCGTCGACCTCCGACCCGAAGAAACGAGCCGTGGCCATCGGCGCGCCGGGGTCGCGCCAGCACGGTTCGACCAGCACGCGCAGGCCCACGCGGTCGGCTGCCACCCCGTCGCCGACTGCGACGATGGTGCCGCACGCATCGATGCCCTGGATGCGCGGGAAGCTGAAGCCGCCCGTCCAGCCGCCACCCTCGTACCAGCCGACTCGCGTGTTGATGTCGGTGTTGTTGACCGCTGCGGCACCGACGCGCACGAGCACCTCGCCGCGCCCGGCCGTGGGCACCGCAAGGTCGGCGCGCACATCGAGGCACTCGTAGCCACCGTGCGCCGTGAGCAGCACCCCACGCATCGAACCCACCATCGCACTCGGTCTACCATTCCCGCGCCGCTCGTGGCGCGACTCGATCGGGGGATCGGACATGGGGAACAACATCGCCGGCAGCGAAGTGGGCCAGCCGCGTTCGATCGACGCGGTCGACGCCGCGTGGCTCACCGCAGTGCTGCACACCAGTGGCGCCATCGACGCGGCCACCGAGGTGACCGAGGTGACGAACGA
Source organism: Acidimicrobiaceae bacterium (assembly GCA_003154135.1). Classification (GTDB taxonomy): domain Bacteria; phylum Actinomycetota; class Acidimicrobiia; order Acidimicrobiales; family Ilumatobacteraceae; genus UBA668. The sequence continues at coordinate 6,688 of PMCN01000177.1, read as the reverse complement.
GCCGTTCGCCGTTGGTGCCGGTCTGCTGAGCCTGCTCTACCGGGCGCAGCCGACGTACTCCGGCGGGGATGGTCCCGGTTCGTTGATCGTGAAGTTCCCCACCACCATGCCGACCCAACGCGGCATCGCCGATGCGCTGGGCTTCTACCCGCGGGAGATCCGCTTCTACCGTGAGGTCGCTCCACGCACCCCGCTCGGCACCCCCTTGGTGCACGCGGCGATGATCGCCGACGACTGCACCGACTTCGTGGTGGTGATGGAAGACCTCAGCCATCGCGAGACCACCGACCAGCGCGTCGGAGCGTCGTGGGAGCAGACGCTGGCGAGCATCGACGCCATGGCGCGGCTGCACGCGCAGTGGCACGAGCATCCCGATCTCGCCGACCTGGCCGACACCTTTCCGCCGATGCTCAACCCGTCGTACCTCCACGGTCTGCCGCCGATGTTCGCTGCCGGCTGGCCCAACGCGCAGTTGCACGGGGGCGACGTGCTGACGCCCGAGCTCGTGCTGTTCGGCGATCGGTACGGCGACCACCTCGAGTTCATGCTCACCACCAGCAACACGCCGGCCACGCTGATCCACGGCGACTGGCGACTCGACAACCTCTTCTTCGACGGCCACGACCTGACGGTGATCGACTTCCAGATCTCGGGTCTCGCCTCGGGGGTGTACGACCTGGCGTACTTCGTCAGCCAGTCGATCGATCCCGACGTGCGGGCGGGTCGCGAGGACGAGCTGATCGATCGCTACGTAGCTCAACTCGCGGCCAACGGTGTGGTGCGCGACCGCGATGAAGTGGTGCACCAGTTCAAGGTGGCGGTGGCGCAGTGCTTCATCTACGGCGTCGCGAACTTCCCGGCGTACGACGAACTGCCCGAGCGCAGTCAAGATCTCGTGAAGCTGCTGCTCGGCAGGTCGGCGCGCGCCATCACCGACTTCGACGCACTCCGCGCGTTTCCCGAGTTGTGACGGACTACTTCGCCCGGAAGAACGGTGCCGGCTCGGGAGCGAGCGGGGTGTTGCCGAGGATGAGGTCGGCAGCCTTCTCGGCCATCATCATCACCGGCGCGTAGATGTTGCCGTTGGTGACGTATGGCATCGCCGAGGCGTCGCAGACTCGCACGCCGTCGACGCCCCACACCTTCATCGTCAGCGGGTCGACCACGCTGCCCTCGCCTTGGGCGCCCATGCGCGCGGTGCACGAGGGGTGCAGTGCGGTCTCGCCGTCGTTGCGCACCCAGTCGAGGATCTGCTCGTCGGTCTCCACGTCGGGGCCGGGGGAGATCTCGCCACCGTCGTAGGGGGCGAAGCCCGGTTGACGCAGGATGGAGCGCGCCGTGCGGATGGCCTCGACCCACTCGCGGCGGTCCTGCTCGGTGCTGAGGTAGTTGAACCGCAGTGCAGGCTTCTCGGTCGGGTCGGTGGAGCGGATCTTCACCGAGCCCTCCGAGTTGGAGTACATCGGGCCGATGTGCACCTGGTAGCCGTGCCCGCCCGCCGGGGCCGAGCCGTCGTAGCGGACGGCGATGGGAAGGAAGTGGAACATCAGGTTCGGGTACTGCACGTCGTCGTTGCTGCGGGCGAAGCCGCCCGACTCGAAGTGGTTGCTCGCGCCCGGGCCCTTGTGGAACAGCCACTGCAACCCGATGAAGGGTCGGCGCCACAGCTGCAGGTTGGGCTGCAACGACACCGGCTGCGTGCACGAGTGCTGCACGTACACCTCGAGGTGGTCCTGCATGTGCTCGCCCACGTCGGGCAGGTCGTGCACCACAGGGATGCCGAGCGTCTGCAGCTCGCTCGCGTTGCCCACACCGCTCAACTGCAGCAGCTGCGGCGTGTTGAACGCGCCGCCGCACAGCACCACCTCGCCCGCCTCGGCGGTGCGCACCTTGCCGCGCACCGAGTACTGCACGCCAGTGGCGCGCGTGCCGTCGAACAGCACCTTGTGCACCAGTGCGCGGGTGGTGACCGTGAGGTTGACGCGGTTCATCACGGGGTGCAGGTAGGCGCGCGCGGCGCTGAGGCGGCGACCGTTGTGCACGTTGCGATCGAAGCGCGCAAAGCCCTCCTGCTGGTAGCCGTTGACGTCGCTGGTGAGCGGGAAGCCAGCCTGTTGCGCGGCGTCGAGGAAGGCCGCGATGAGCGGGTTCTGCGAGGGGCCGCGCTCGAGCACCAGTGGGCCATCGCCGCCGCGCCACTCGTCGGCTCCCGCGAGACACGTCTCCATCTTCTTGAAGTAGGGGAGGCAGTGGGCGTAGTCCCACGACTCCATGCCCGCGTCGGCCGCCCAGCGCTCGTAGTCCATCGGGTTGCCGCGCTGGAAGATCATGCCGTTGATGCTGCTGGAGCCGCCGAGNNGGCATGTGGATGAAGACGTCCCACTTGTAGTCGGGACGGCCGGCCTCCAGCACGAGCACCCGGTTGGCCACATCGGCGCTGAGGCGGTTCGCCAGTGCCGAGCCGGCAGATCCGCCACCCACGATGATGTAGTCGTAACGCTCCACGAGTTGTCCTTCTGCGAGGTTTTCAGTCGATTCGGATCTTGTCGGCGGTGTGCTTCACCAGCAGGCCCATCTCGCGCAGGTCGCGGGTGCCCGGGAAGCGCGACGCCGGCCCGTAGACGTGCAACGCGGCGATCACCTTGCCGTCGTCGGCGCGCACCGGTGCGGCCACCGAGTTGAGGCCGTCGGCGAACTCCTCGAACGCCCACGCGTAGCCATCGTGGCGAACGAGGTTCATCCTCCGGCGCAGCTCGGCCGGTGTGGTGATGGTGTGCTCGGTGAAGCGGGCGAGCGGAGCGGCCGTGATGCGCGCAGCCAATGCCTCGTCGGTGGCGAGCACCACCTGGCCACTCGGCACTGCGTGCATCGGAATGCGGTGCCCGGTCCAGTCGCGCACCTGCAGCTCGCTGTCGGGGGTGAGCTGGTCGAGGTAGAGCATCTCGGTGGCATCGGGGATGGAGATGCCGGCGGCCTCGCCGGTGAGGCGGTTGAGCTCGGCGAGGTGCGGCCGGGCGACCGACACGAGCGACCGGCCGGGCCGCGCGGCGGCCGCCAGTTCGAGCATGGCCCAGCCCACGCGGTAGTCGCCACCGGCGGCCACCTGTTCGACCGCACCCAACTCCTCGAGCGTGGAGAGCAGCCGCGACACGGTGCTCTTGGGCAGGCCGACGCGATCGGCGATCTCGGTGACCCCGGCCGGACCGGACGTGAGCGAGCGCAGCACCGCGAACGCTCGGTCGATCGATTGCACCGTCGACATCCGACGCCCCCTGTCAGGCCTTGTCCGTACGCTGTCCGGGATCTGCTCCCCGGTCTGGTCCATCATACGGTACTCGTTCCGCTAGACGGAACGAGGAGTCGAGGGGCCATCATCGGTGTACCGGGTGAGCAGGGCCATCAGCTCGGCGGGCACCGACACCCCGTCGGTTGCTGTCAGCCGACGGGCGGCGAGGCGTCGATCGCCGGGCAGTCGCACGCCCGGTTCCGCTGCCATGGTGGCGAATTCGTGCTCGAAGCGGTCGACGACCCCGACGCCGGCAGTCGCCGTGGGATCGACGGCCAGCACCACCTGGCCCACATCGGGCGGTCCGCCGTCGGTGCCGCCGAAGCTGGCCGCTTCGTGCGAGAAGTTCGACGCGGCGACGCCACCTGCCATCAGGTCGACGAGCAGCGCGAGCGCTGTGCCCTTGTGACCGCCGGACGGTGACATCGACCCACGAAGAGCGGCCTGTGCGTCGGTGGTGGGGTTGCCGTCGGCGTCGAGTGCCCAGCCGAGCGGGATCGGCTCGCCGGCCCGCGCGGCAGCGTCGACCTTCACCCAGGCGACGGCCGACGACGACATGTCGGCAACGACGGGAGGGCCGTGGCGCCGGGGTGCAGCCCAGGCGAGCGGGTTGGTGCCGAAGAACGGGCGTGAGCCGCCCACCGGGGCGACGAGTGGCGACGAGTTGGCGAACATCACCGCGACGAGTCCCTGCTGCGCGAGGCGCTCGACGAACCAGCCGAGCACGCCCGCCGAGTACGAGTGGGTGATGGCCAAGACGCCCACGCCGTTGGCGCGTGCCGCCGTCACGAGTGGTGCTTCGCCTGCCTCGTACGCAGGATGGCAGAACCCGAGTCCGGCGTGCACCAGCACGGTGCCGGGTCGAGGGGTGGTCACAGTGGGCACGGCGTCGCCCACCACGCGTCCACAGGCAACGTGGTCGCAGTAGGTGGGCAGGTACGACAGGCCGACCGTGCGGATGCCGTCGGCCTCCGCGTCGCGGATGCTGCGCGCGGTGGCTCCTGCCTGCAGGGCCGACGCGCCGGATGTGACGAGCATCCGCCGGCTGAGCTGCTCCACCTCGTCGAGGCTGAGCATGACGGCGCCGCCGGACCGTCCGAGGTGCTCGCCGTCGACGCGACTCACGCGGGGAAGGCTCCCTGCATGCGTGCCGCGGACAGCGTGTTCTCGAGCAGGCAGGCAATGGTCATCGGGCCTGTGCCGCGTGGCATCGGCGTGATCCAGCCGGCGATGGCCTCCACGGCTTCGAAGTCGACGTCGCCGACGATGCCGGCCTCGGTGCGCGACACGCCCACGTCGAGCACGGCTGCACCGGGCTTCACGTGGGCGGCCGTGATCATGCGCGCCTGCCCGGCGCACGCGACGATGATGTCGGACTGCCTGCAGATCTCGATCATGTCGGCTGCGGGCGTGCGCGAGTGCGCCAGCGTGACGGTGGCGTCGACGCCCTTGCGGCCGAGCAGGAGCACCTGCGGCAGGCCGGTGAGCGTGGAGCGGCCGATGACCGTGGCGCGCTTGCCCGACGTGGGCACCCCGTAGCGCTCCATCAGCCGCATCACGCCGAGCGGCGTGCAGCCGACGTGGCCGGGCAGGCCGCGTACCAGCCGACCCATGCTGCGCTCCGTGAGGCCGTCGACGTCCTTCTCCGGCGGGATCATCGCCAGCACCGGTTCGGGGTCGAGCCCCGCAGGCAGCGGCAGCTGGCAGAGGATGCCGTGCACGCCGCTGTCGGCGACGAGTGCCGCCACGGCGTCCTCCACCTGCGCCTGACTCGCGTCGTCGTCGAGTGCGACGTGACGCGACACCATGCCGGCCTCGCCGGCGAGCTTGCGCTTGCTGGCCACGTAGAGCTGGCTCGGCCGGTCGCTGCCGACGAGCACCGTGGCCAGGCACACCGGGGGAGTGCCCGCCGCCTCGATGGTGGCCCGCAACGACGCGATGATCTCGCCCCGCAGCCGGATGCCGTCCATCAGCACGGCTCCGCCCGCCGTCCGCTCGAACTCACCCGACGAGTTCATGGGAGCCGCACGGAGGGAGCAGCCGAAGCGAAGCGGAGGCCAGTCCCGACCATCAGCGCGGCGAGGGAAGCGCCAGCGACGAGCCGCACGGAGGGAGCAGCCGAAGCGAAGCGGAGGCCAGTCCCGACCATCAAGAGAGCCCGACGATCTCGTTGTGCTCGTCGAGGTCGATGATGGTGGCGGCGGGGTGGGCGCTGAGCCCGGGCATCGTGGTCATGTCGCCACAAATCGGGTAGATGAACCCGGCACCGACGCTGGCGCGCACCTCACGCACGTTGACGGTGTGGCCTGTGGGCGCACCCTTCAGCGAGGCGTCGGCGCTGATCGACAGGTGCGTCTTGGCGATGCAGACCGGAAGCGTGCCGAAGCCGTTCCTCTCGTAGCGGTCGAGCTGCGTGTTGGCCGTGGCCGAGTAGGTCACCTTGGCGGCACCGTAGATCTTGGTGGCGACCTTCTCGATCTTGGTCTTCAGCGAGTCGCTGTCCTCGTAGCAGAACTGGAAGTTGCTCGGCTCGTCGCACGCCTCGACCACCGCCTGGGCGAGGTCGGTGGCGCCGCGGCCGCCGTCGCTGAAGTGGGTGCAGACTGCCACGCGTGCCCCGACGCTCTCGGCGATCTCGCGGATCGCCTGGTGCTCGCTGGCGAAGTCGCCCGGGAAGGCGTTGATGGCCACCACGGGCGACACGCCGTGCACCTTCACGTTCTCGATCTGCTTGATGAGGTTGGCCGCACCGGCGCGCACATCGTCGGGGTTCTCGGCCAGCAGGTCGGCGGGAAGCGGCTTGCCGGGCGTGATCTTGAACTTGCCGCTGTGCGCCTTCAGGGCGCGCACCGTGGCCACGAGCACCGCGGCGTCGGGCACCATGCCNNGCGATGTTGCCGAACGGGCCGGCGTGCACGATGACGGGCGTGTGCTCGAGCGTCTGCAGCAGGTTCGGCTTCAACGCCTCCTTCATGATGACGGCCATCGAGCCCGCGGCCTTCAGCTGCTCGGCGGTGACCGGCTCGCCGTCCTTGGTGTAACCGACGACGATGCGCCCCATCCGGGCACGCATGTCCTCGAGCGAGGTCGAGAGGGCGAAGATCGCCATCACCTCGGAGGCGGCCGTGATGTCGAAGCCGGTCTGGCGGGTGACACCGTCCATCTTCCCGCCGAGGCCGACGATGATGTTGCGCAGGCTGCGGTCGTTGACATCGAGCACCCGCCGCCACGTGATGTTGTGCAGGTCGAGGCCGAGCTCGTTGCCCTGGTGCAGGTGGTTGTCGACCATCGCCGACAACAGGTTGTGCGCGGCGGTGACGGCATGGAAGTCGCCGGTGAGGTGCAGGTTGAGCAGCTCCATCGGCACCACCTGGCTGTAACCGCCGCCGGCCGCGCCGCCCT
>PMCN01000149.1 GCA_003154135.1 Acidimicrobiaceae bacterium | reverse complement strand
GGCGACACGATGATGCCGCGCTGACCCTTGCCGATGGGCGCCACCAGGTCGATGATGCGGGCGGTCATGTCGGCAGCGTTGGTCGCGTTCTCGAGCTTCAGGCGTTCGTCGGGGAAGAGCGCAGTGAGGTCCTCGAACTTCGGGCGGTTGCGCGCCTTGTCGGGTTCGCCGCCGTTCACCGTGTGGATCTCGAGCATGGCCGGGTTCTTCTCGTTGCGCCCTGCCGGGCGGCTGAGGCCCGTCACGTGATCGCCCTTGCGCAGGCCGAACTGGCGGGTGAGCTTCACCGGGATGTAGGCGTCGTCGCGGCTGGGGAGGTAGCCGTTGACGCGCAGGAAGCCGTAGCCCTCGTCGCGCAGGTCGAGGTGACCCGACACCTCCACCGGCTCCTGGTTGACGGCCTCGGCGAACCCGTCGGTGCGGTCGCGAGGTTCGCGCGGCTCACGCGGTTCACGGGGCTCGCGCGGCTCGAAACGCTCGGTCGCGGGTGCGACCCCCTCACCGGCGGGCCGGTTCTTGTTGCGGCGCCGGCGCCGCCGACGCGAGTTGCGGCTCTCGCCGTCACCGTCGCCGTCGCCGTCGCCCGAACCACCGTCGTCGTCGGCATCGTCGTCGGCATCGCCGTCGCCGTCGCCGTCGNNGTTGTTGTTGTTGGCGTGGCCGTTGGCCCTGACCTTTCCGTTGCCCTGGGCCTTGGTCTTGGCAGCCGAACTGGCTGCGGGCGTGGGAGCGATCGACAGCGGCTCGCCGGCGCGCAGCAGCTCGATCTCCCAGTCGGCGAGCGGCTCGCCATCGGGGCCGAGCACGATCTCGTCGGCCGCTGGGGCCGCAACGATCTCGGCGGCGCGGCCAGCGGGTGCCGCGCTCGCGGCCGGCTCAGGCGCGGGCGCAGGTGCCGCGCCGGAGCCCGTCGTCTCCAGGATCTTGTCGATCAACGTCGCCTTCGAGGCGCGCGCCGTCGTCTTGATGCCCAGCGCCTGGGCGATGGCAAGGAGTTGCTCCTTGTCCTTGGATTCGAGCATCGACTGCTCGAGCGCTTCCGCGGCCACTGGCCACCTGCTTTCTGGCTGCTTTCTGAAGAGGCGGGACGACTCGGGAGAGCACCAGCGACGAGCTGACGCGCCGGCGGCCCCACCGCCTGGAAGATGCGAACCCCTGCCGCGCCATCAGCCCAGGGAATTCGCGGGCCGGTTGCAGCGGGGACGTCCGAGAACTCGGACGCTGGGCACTGTAGCGACACCTGCTCGCCAACGGCAACGCGAACGGCAACGCGAACGGCAACGCGAACGGCAACGCGAACGGCAACGCGAACGGCAACGGCAACGCGAACGGCGGGGGCGCGTCAGTGCGTGAACGCGCCGGCGACGAACTGCTGCACGGCGGCGAGGTCGTGGGGCAGAACGGTGACGTGCTCGGGGAGATCGAAGAGGTCGGCGAGGTGTGGCGGCAGAGGCGGTCGCACACCGGTGGCGCGCTCGACCGCGTCGGGGAACTTCGCCGGGTGCGCAGTGGCCATCGTGACCGTGGTGTGCTGGAGCGCGCCCGCGGCACGCAACTTGGCGACGGCACCGACGCCCACTGCGGTGTGCGGGTCGAGCAGCATGCCGGTTTCGCGGTACGTGCGGCCGATCACGTCGATGGTCTCGGCGTCGTCGATGCGCTCGGCCTGGAACCGGCCCTCGACGAACTCGGCGCGCTGGTCGGGCTCGATCGACAAACGGCCGGTGGCGCGGAAGCGGTGCAGCTGCTCGGCGGTGACGCCGCCGTCGCGGCCGTTCATCTCGAAGAGCAGGCGCTCGAAGTTCGACGAGACCTGGATGTCCATGCTCGGGCTGAGCGACGGCACCACCGGTGCGGCGCTCATGTCGTTGGCGCGGAAGAAGCGGGTGAGGATGTCGTTCGCGTTGGAGGCCACGACGAGCTGGTCGATGGGCGCACCCATGCGCTGCGCGATCCACCCGGCGAACACGTTGCCGAAGTTGCCGCTGGGCACGCACACGTCGATGGGTGCGGCGAGCAGGTCGGTGGCCACGGCGTAGTAGACGATCTGCGCCATCACACGCGCCCAGTTGATGCTGTTGACCGCGGACAGGCCCATCCGCTCGCGGAACGCCGCGTCGTTGAACATTGCCTTCACCATGTCCTGGCAGTCGTCGAAGGTGCCGTCGACGGCCACCACGCGCACGTTGGGCGAGTCGACGGTGGTCATCTGCTTGCGCTGCACGTCGCTGGTGCGGCCGTTCGGGTAGAGGATGACGATGTCGACGTGGTCGCACGCCTTGACGCCGTCGATGGCCGCAGATCCGGTGTCGCCGCTCGTGGCACCGACGATGGTGACCCGTTGCCCCCGGGCGCGCAGCACCTCGTCGAACAGCCGGCCCACCAACTGCAGCGCGACGTCCTTGAACGCAAGCGTGGGCCCGTGGAAGAGCTCCTGCACGAAGTGCCCGTCGTGCAACTGCACCAGCGGCACGACGGCCGGGTGGGCGAAGGTGGCGTATGCCTCGTTGCACAGCCGCTGCACCGTGGTGGGGGCCAACTCGTCGCCCACGAACAGCTGGACGATCTGGGCCGCACGTTCGGCGTACGTGGCGCCCGGTCGCGCGGCAGGCAACGCGGGCCACTCGGCAGGCACGTACAGGCCGCCGTCGGTGGCGAGCCCGGCCAGCAGCACGTCGGTGAAACCGAGCTCGGGTGCCGAGCCGCGCGTGGAGACGTACCGCATCAGCCGCCGCCGAGCACGCGCAGCAGGCTGCCCACCTTGCGCACGACGTCGAGATCGCGCAGCTCGCGCACGGTGGCCTGCATCGCCGACTCCTTCGCCTCGTGGGTGATGAACACCAGGCGGGCGTCGGGGGCGTTGCCCTCCTGCTCCGCGGCGCGGATGCTCACGCCGTGACGCGCGAACACTCCGGTCACCGCGTGCAGCACGCCGGGCTGATCGGCCACCTCCATGCTGAGGAGGTACTCGGCCGACGTCTCGTCGATGGGACGGATCTTCGCCCGGCCGAACGTACCGAGCGAGCCGTGCGTACCGTTCGCCAGGTTGACCGCGGCGTCGATGACGTCGCCGAGCACCGCGCTGGCCGTGGGGTTGCCGCCCGCGCCGCGGCCGTAGAACATCAGCGAACCGACGGCCTCGCCCTCGACGAACACGGCGTTGTAGCTCTCGCGCACGCTGGCGAGCGGATGGTGCTTGGGCACCAGCGTGGGATGCACGCGCACGGCGATGTCGCCCGTGGCGGGATCGGCCTCGGCGATGCCGAGCAGCTTCACGACGTAGCCCAGGCGGGTGGCCATCGCGATGTCGTGCGCCGACACGCGGCTGATGCCCTCGTGGTACACGTCGCCGGCCACCACCTTCGACCCGAACGCGATGGTGGCGATGATGGCCGCCTTTGCGCCGGCGTCGAAGCCCTCCACGTCGGCCGTGGGATCGCGCTCGGCGAACCCCAGTGCCTGTGCCTCGGCGAGCGCGACGGCGTAGTCGGTGCCCTCCTCGGTCATCTTGGTCAGGATGAAGTTCGTGGTGCCGTTGATGATGCCCAGCACGCGCACGATGGGTTCGCCGCGCAGGCTCTCCCGCAGGGCGCGCACCACCGGGATTCCACCGGCCACGGCTGCCTCGAAGAGCAGGTCGGCACCCACCTCGTCGGCCACGGCGAAGAGCTCGGTGCCCACGTTGGCCAGCAGCTCCTTGTTGGCGGTCACCACGGGCTTGCCGTGGCGCAGGGCCGTGGTGATGAGCTCGCGGGCCGGCTCGATGCCACCGATGACCTCGACGACGAGATCGATCGACGGGTCGGTCACCATCGCGTGAGCGTCGCGGGTGAGCACGCCGTCGGCGAGCTGCACGCTGCGCTGCGCGCTCAGGTTGCGCACCGCCACCTGGGCCACCTCGAGGCGCAGCCCGGTGCGCGCCTCGATGGAGGGCGCCTGCCGCTCCACGAGCTGCACGAATGCCGCCCCCACGTTGCCGCACCCCAGCACGCCGAGCCTGATCTGTCGAGTCACGGGGAGCAGGCTACGAGTTCGGCATCACGACCGAGAAACACATTCGCAGGATCGGCCCCAGCCGACGGGACGCGCAGCCTCGTCAGGAGTAGCGGCGGCGGGCGACGATCGATGCAGCGATGCCGGCGGTGACCAGCACGCCGCCGACGAGCAGGCCCCAGGTGGCCGACGAACCCGTTGCCGGCAGCGCCGGCGACGACTCGCGCTGGCGCGTGTGGTGACCGAGCACCTGCACGGTGGCCGTGTCGCACTGCACCGTGGCCACGACGGGGTTCGCCACACCGTTGATCGAGATGTCGACGCGCACCGTGCCGTCGGCGAGGTCGGTGAGCGTGACCGCATGCGCCGACAGCGGCTGCACCACGATGTCGGCGCTCGCCGCGCCAGGAGCAGCGACCACGAACTCGGCCGGATCGACCGAGTTGTCGTTGATGAGCGTGATGTCGAGCACGCCGTTGGCGTTGGCGTCGCACTGCACGTCGGAGGTGACGTAGGGCGTGCCGTCGGCCGCCGCCGCGCCGGCCGCACACACGGCGATGCCGACCGCCAGCGCACAGGCGGCGAGCGACCGCCGAAGGCCGGTGCGGACGGGGTGGAACTGCTCGATCGTGGTCACGCTTCGTACAGTATTCGTCAACTTTCGCCACGGAAAGGGGCGACGGCCGAATGGGCCGAACGGCCTATCAGCCGTGACACGGCCGCGGCGAGCACCGCACGTGCCCGAATCGACCACACCACGTGGCAACGCGCACCCCCATCCCGTACTGTGGCGCTGGCACGGGCCGTAGGCCCGGCTCAGCGCCAAAGTTCACAGGGGGTCAGCGGGCGGAACCCCGCTGCACGCCGGCGACGACCTCGTCGAAGCTGCTCCTGGGCAGCACAGCCCCCTCGCGACGCACCTTCGACGGCACGACGTCGAGCAATCGTTCCACCTTGGCGTAGCTGGGCCGGCCCTCGCGGTCCCACGGCCCGGTGCCCACGGCCACCTGGCGCTCGTTGTCGTGCGGCTTCGACGTGAGCGGCACCCCCACCAGGTGGTCGCCGCGGCGGCCGATGATGACCACCGGTCGATCCTTGCCCTGCGAGGGGTCGTCCTCGTACGGCACCCAGGTCCACACCACCTCTCCCGGGTCGGGATCGCCGTCGAGGCACGGCGAGTACTCGACGGTGAATCGGCCGTCGTGCACGTCGCGGCTGGACGGAGTGCCCCCGGCCGGTCGGGCGGGTCGGCTGGGCCGGGTGCCACCGAAGAGCTGCCGCAAGGAGTCGCGCAGCGTCTGCATCATCCCAGGTCGCATCGCACCAGATCCTCGTACGTCTCACGGCGCACCACCGGGCGGTGCGCACCATCGCTCACGAACACCACGGGCGGCCGCGTGAGCTTGTTGTAGTTGCTCGCCATGCTGTGACCGTACGCGCCGGTGACAGGCGTGGCCAGCAGGTCGCCCACGCGCACGTCGGCGGGCAGGGCGGCGTCGAAGATGAGCACGTCGCCACTCTCGCAGTGCTTGCCCACCAGCCGCGCGCGACAAGGCCGCGCCGCGCCGACGTCGCGGGGAAGGAACGCTTCGTAACCGCTGCCGTAGAGCACCGGGCGCGGGTTGTCGCTCATGCCGCCGTCGACCGACACGTACGTGCGCAGACCCGGGATGTGCTTCACCGTGCCCACCTCGTACACCGTGACGGCGGCCGCGGCCACGATGCTGCGGCCGGGTTCGACGCTGACCGCGCTGCGCACACCGAGCGCCTGGCACGCGTCGAGCAGCACGTTGCCCCACTGCGTGATGGAGGGAGCTTCCTCGCCCTCGACGTAGGCGACGCCGAGACCGCCGCCGAGCACCAGCTCGGGCAGGTCGAGCGGGCCTGCGAACGAGGCCATCACCTCGGCGGCCTTGGCGAAGTTCGACGCCTCGAACACGTTGCTGCCGATGTGGCAATGCACGCCCACGAGGTGAACGGCGGGCGAGCGACGCATGCGGTCGACTGCACGGTGGGCGTCGCCGTTGCCGAGGTTGAAGCCGAACTTGCTGTCGTCCTGCCCGGTGGCGATGAACTCGTGCGTGTGCGCATGTACGCCGGGGGTGATGCGGGCGAGCACCTTCGGCACGGGCAGTCCCTGCGCGTGCAGCGCCTCGAGCCGGTCGAGCTCGTCGAAGCTGTCGACGATGATGTGACGCACGCCCTCGGTGATGGCCATGCGCAGCTCGGCGACGCTCTTGTTGTTGCCGTGGAACGCGAGCGCGTCGGCGGGCACACCGGCACGGAGCGCGACGTACAGCTCTCCCCCGCTGGCCACGTCGAGCATCATGCCCTCCTCGTGCGCCAGGCGTGCCATGGCGCCGCACAGGAACGCCTTGGTGGCGTACACCGCGCGGCCCGGCCCGAAGGCCTCGACGGCCTCGCGGCAGCGGGCGCGCAGGTGCGCCTCGTCGTACACGAACACGGGGGTGCCGTACTGGGCCGCGAGCTCGACCACGGAGCAGCCGCCGATGGACAGCGAGCCGTCGGGCAACACTGCGGCCGTGTCGGGCAGCAACCCCATCGGCACCGGGTTCACATGCGCTCCGGCACGTCGATGCCCAGCAGTGCAAGGCCCAGTTGCAGCACGCGGGCCGTGAGGTCGCACAGCGCGAGGCGGCTCTCGCGGGTGGCCTCGTAGCCGTCCTTGAGCACGGGGCAGGCCTCGTAGAACGACGTGAACGCCTGGGCGACGTCGAACAGGTGCGTGCACAGGCGATGGGGGCTGAACTTGTCGAGCGTGTCGTGCACCGCGGCATCGAACTGCAGCAGCTGCAGCGCGAGCGCGCGTTCCTGGGGCTCGTCGAGCGTGGGCACCACCGCACGAACCGACGCACGATCGACATCGGCGCGACGGAAGATGCTGCAGATGCGGGCATGGGCGTACTGCAGGTAGGGCGCTGTGTTGCCATCGAAGGCCAGCATGCGATCCCAGTCGAACACGTAGTCCTTGATGCGGTCGCTCGACAGTTCGGCGTACTTCAGCGCGCCGATGCCGATGACGGCACCGAGCTCGGCGCGCTCGACCTCGTCGAGATCGGTGTTGCGCTCGGCCACCGCCGCACGACCACGGGCGATGGCGCCGTCGACGAGATCGAGCAACATCGCCGGCTCGCCGCTGCGGCTCTTCAGCATCTTGCGGTCGTCGCCCAGCACGTTGCCGAAGTTGACGTGCACCGCGCGGGCCGGCGGCACCAGCACGCCCAGCATGCGCGCGGCCTCGAACACCATCTGCAGGTGCTGCGACTGCGGTGTGCCCACCACGTAGACGAGCAGCGTCGCGTGGAGGCGCTCGACGCGATCGATCACGCACGTGAGGTCGCTCGTCGCGTAGTTGAAGCCACCGGTGCGCGCCTGCACGATGAGCGGCAGCGGTTCACCCTCGCGGTTGGTGAACCCCGGCACCCACACCACCTTCGCGCCGTCGCTCTCGGCCAGGAGGCCTGCTGTCTCGAGGCGTGCCAGCATCGCCGGCATGTAGGGCTGGTAGAAGCTCTCGCCGACGATGTCGTTGCGACGCAGCAGCACACCGAGGCGGCCGTAGACGATGTCGAAGTAGTCGGCCGACTGGTCGACGAGCTGCTGCCAGATGGCCATCGTGGAATCGTCGTCGCGGCCCTGCAACAACGTCACCCGCTCGCGGGCGCGCGCCTTGAACTCGTCGCTCGCGTCGAACTTGGCACGTGCCTGCTTGTAGAAGCCACCCGGGTCGGAGAGGTCGGTCTCGCCCACGCCACCGAGGTCGACGACGTGCTCGATGAGCATGCCGAAGGGAGTGCCCCAGTCGCCCACGTGGTTCTCGCGGACGACGGTGTGCCCCACGAACTCGAGCATGCGCACGAGCGCGTCGCCGATGACCGTGGTGCGCAGGTGGCCGACGTGCATCTCCTTGGCCACATTGGGAGCCGAGTAGTCGACCACCGCGGTCTCGACCACCTCGGCAGGCCGCACACCGAGGTGCGGGTCGGCCGCGGCCGCGGCCAGCTGCTCGGCGAGGAAGCGCGCCGTGAACGTGAGGTTGATGAAGCCGGGGCCGGCCACCTCGACCGCGCTGCACACCGATGCCAGCGCACCGGTGGCCACCACCGCCTCGGCCAGCTCGCGCGGGTTGCGGTCGAGCTGCTTGGCGAGTGCCAGCGCACCGTTGGCCTGGGCGTCGGCACGAGGGCTCGGGCGCACCACCGGGTCGATCTCGGCGGCGGGCAGCCCGGTGACCGCGGCGAACGCGTCGCGCAGCGTGTGGGCGATGGTGTGCAGAGGGTCGGCCATGGCCTCCCGATCGTACCGGCCGGCCCCTGCCCCACCCCTGACCCTTTCCCGCACCCCATGCGAGTGGGTGAGCGCCACCCGAGTGGGTGAGCGCCACCCGAGTGGGCACTCGCACCCCGGGGCGCGAGTGCCCACTCGCCTGCCGGTCACGCGTTGGCGACGAGCCACGCCGAGTCGCCGATGGCGAACCGCACATCGGATCGCATCACACGCAGCACGCTCAACAGGTCGGCGTGGGCCAGCGACACGCAGCCCGCCGTGGGCTTGGTGAGACCGGCAGCGTCGTAGCTGAAGCGGTGCAGGAAGATGGCCGCCGCGTACGGTGTCTCGCCGGGGGCGTCGCCGCTCACGTTCGGTTCCATGTTGGCGCCGATGAGCGCCGCGTGCTCGTACGCACCGGTGACGCCCGGCAGGTACTCGTCGTCGGGCCCCGGACAGTTGGCCGCGGTGCGGTACACGAGGTGCCCGTACGACGGCGCATTGGGTGTGGCGCCGAAGCAGTCGCCCACGCGCACCCGGCGGTAGGGGCCGGCGGTCACACCCGGGTCGGCCGAGTTGCCGAAGAAGCTGAAGACCTGACCGTCCCACGCAGTCATCACGCCCAATGGGAACACTCCGGCCGGCGTGGTGCCGTCGCCGCTGCGGCGCTGCAGCAGTGGCCGCGTGCCGTTCTTGCCCAGGCGCGCCGTGTGCGCGGCGCCGCACACCCAGCCGACGGCGGTGCGTTCGGCCACCTGCAACGTGCCCGTGCTCGACGCCGCGGTGGGTGTGAGCACCACGATCACCTGGCTGACGCCTATCTGGTGCAGACCCACCTGGAACGCCACCTGCTGGCACGTGCTGGTGGGCCGCGGGCCGGTCGCACGCACAGCGGTCGTGTTGGCCGTCGCCGGTTGGGAGACCGCGGCCGACGGGACGGCGACGACGGTGGCGACCGGTGCGATGGCGGCCGGCTCGGCGGCGCACGACACCAGCAACGCGGCGCAGAGGCCGGCCACGACCAGCGTGCGAGTGGGACAGAACAGTTGTCGCATCCGAAGGCCGGTTCCTCGCTGCCCGCTGTGCGCACCTTACTGCCACCACTCCACCAGCCGGGCCGCGGCCGACAGGTGCAGGGGCCCGAACTCCGGGTCGGCCTCGGCGGCGTGGAGACAGGCAAGCGTGTGCTTGACGAGGTGGGCGTCCTCGTGGAGCGACGCGGCCGTTGCCATCTCCTCCACCGAGGCGTCGGGCAACAGCCCCGGCTCGATGCGCGCCGGCAGCTCGACCGTGCCGTGCGCGGCGCGGAAGCCGACGGTGAACGTCGCCGCCACCGCCAGGGCTGTCCGCGCGCGGACACCCGCACCCGCCAACGCCATCACCGCCTGGGGCATGGTGAGGCAGTGGCTCCAGCCGTAGGGAGCCTGGCCGGGGTCGTCGTGCACCATGCTCCACGCCGCTACTCGGCTCAGCGTGCGCGCCGCCGCAGCGGTATCGAAGCGGTCGGCGAGCACCGGAGCGAGCAACCGTTCGGTCACTCCGCGGTCCTGCACCTGCGACATCAGCGGGAAGATGAAGTCGCTCCCCGGTCGGCCGAGGTGTGGCGTCGCGCGTAGGGCCTCGTGGAGCGCCGCAGGGTTGCCTCGCTCGTCGTGCCCTCGGAACCAGGTGAGTCGCCACGCCGGTTGCGACGCGATGCCGCGCAGCGCGCCGCGTAGCAGCGTCGTGGGCAGCGGCGTCGCGGACTCACGTGCGAGCAGCGCGAGTCCGATCGGTGCATGGCCGGCAGCGGCGAGCGACGGCGCGACGGCCTCCCCCACCAGACCCGCAACCTCCCGTGCACTCATCCGCGGCAGGGCGGCTGCCGCCAACGCGTCGACGGAGTCGAGATCGCCCGCCGCCATGGCGACGAGCAGGTCGGCCACGGCGTCGATCGGATCGTCGACGCGCACCCGCCGAGGATCGGCCACCGGATCGCCGGCCGCGGCATAGCGCTCGGCGAGCCACTCAATCATGCCCAGCGCGGCGCCTCTCGCCGACGGGGCCACGTGGGACAGCAGTTGCACACGGGCCATCAGCTCCAGCGGCGCGTGGAGCACGAACGAGTCGGCCGGAGCCGACTTGGGAACGGAGACGACGGCTGCGGCGCGCTCGACGAGCGCCCGCTCGGTGGTGGGGAGGGAACGTTGCACAACCGATACTCTCCAACCTCAAGCTC
Source organism: Acidimicrobiaceae bacterium (assembly GCA_003154135.1). Classification (GTDB taxonomy): domain Bacteria; phylum Actinomycetota; class Acidimicrobiia; order Acidimicrobiales; family Ilumatobacteraceae; genus UBA668. Next base: position 796 of record PMCN01000149.1, on the reverse strand, counting down.
TGTTGAAGTCAAGGACCAGTTCTCACGAAGCGAAGGAACCATGGACTCGCACGACCTCCTCACCATCGGCCAGCTCTCCACCCGTGCCGGCGTGGCGGCGTCGGCGCTGCGCTTCTACGAGGAGCTCGGACTCATCCCCACCGCCGGCAGGTCCGACAGCGGTCGCCGCCTGTACCGACGCGACACCCTGCGCAGGGTTGCGTTCATCCGCACGGCACAACGCGTGGGCTTGTCGCTCGAGGAGATCAAGGTCGCGCTCGACACGCTGCCCGGGCAGCGCACACCGACGGCCGACGACTGGACCGCGCTGTCGACCAAGTGGCGACCCCGTCTCGACGAGCAGATCCGACAGCTCGAGGCGCTGCGCGACCACCTCGATTCATGCATCGGGTGCGGCTGCCTGAGCCTCGAGCGGTGCGCGCTCTACAACCCGGGCGATGCAGCCGGCCGACTGGGCCACGGTCCCCGATACCTGAAGGGCAACCGCCCGGCCGACGCCGGAGTCGACGTCTGACGAGTTGCTGCAGCCGCGTGGAACCTCGGTATCGTGTGCCCGTCCCGGAAGGGACCCCCGCCCTCGTAGCTCAGGGGATAGAGCATCGGTTTCCGGAACCGTGTGCGGGAGTTCGAATCTCTCCGAGGGCGCCAGTGCTCCCCACTCACCCCGCGGTCGGCGCCGACGTGGAACCCGAGGCCCGCCGTCGGCGTCGAACGAGCATGAGCCGCCACGCTTCACGACACGACGCCTCACGACACGTCATTGCTGCCCTCGCACTCGTCGCCGTGCTCGCCGCGT
>PMCN01000134.1 GCA_003154135.1 Acidimicrobiaceae bacterium | reverse complement strand
CGCGCCTTGGCCGCGGAAGTTCTTCGAGCTCGTCGACGACATCATCTGGCGCACCGCGTCGAACGGTTCGTTCGAGTAAGTCTCGCCGGCGGTCACACGCCTGCTCGGCTGGCTGCCCGAGGAGCTGCTCGGAACGCGCGGTCGTAGGCTGCTGTTCCCGGCCGACGTCCACACGGTGACCACCCGGCGCATCGTCGAGGCCGGCAACTTCGCCTTTCGATCGAGAGTCGTGGCGAAGGACGGTTCGCTGATGTGGTGCGAGCACACCACAGTCGCCATCACCGACGACGACGGGTCCGTGTCGGGCTTCTGCGGCATCAGCCGCAACATCGACGAACAGGTGGCCAGCGAAACCGCGCGTGCTGCGTCGGAACACGAGTACCGCGTGCTCGCCGAGAACGCGTCCGACGTGGTGGTGCAGGGCACGCTGACGGGGCAGCTGAAGTGGGTGTCGCCGTCGATCGAGCGACTGCTCGGCTGGCCGGCCGAGCAGGTGATCGGTCGGCGCATCCACGAGCTCATCCACGACGACGACCTCGTCGAGCTCGAGGCCGCTCGCGCCGTGCTCGAGCGAGGCGAATCGGCTCACCTGGAAGCGCGGTTCCGTACCAAGGCCGGCGACTTCCGGTGGGTCTCGGTGGCCGTCAACCCGATGTTCGACGAGCACGGAGCGGTGGTCGGACGCATCGGCGGCTGGCGCGACGTCGACGCCGAACACCGGGCGCGTGACGAGCTCGCCCGCAACGAGGCCCAGTTGCGCATGGTGCTCGAGAACGCAACCGACGTGGCAGTGCACACGGTGGAAGGAGTCGCCGTGTGGGTGTCGGACAACGTCGAGGCGTTGCTCGGGTGGCGCGCCGACGAGCTCGTTGGGAAGCCGACCGCCGGTCTCTGGCACCCCGACGACCTTCCCAGCGGAGTTCGCCTCCGCGAGGCGTCCTACGACGGGCGCGCCAGCCGCGCCACGCTGCGCATGGTCCGGCGCGATGGCGAGGTGATCTCGGTGGAGGTCGCCACGCGCCCGGTGATCGGCCACGACGGACGGCGGGGCGCAGTTGCCCTCGTGCACGACGTGACCGATCAGGTGCGGGTCGATGCCGAGCTCGCCGAGGCTCGCGCACGCGACCGCCTGATGGCCGAGTTCGCGAGCGACGTGCTGTGCGTGATGCAGCCCGACTTCACCATCGAGTGGGTCACGGGTGCCACCGAGGAGCTGCTCGGATGGAGTGCCGACGAGCTGGTGGGCCGCAGCAAGTGGGACCTGTTCGTCGAAGATGATGGCGGGGTCTTCGAGAAACGATCACGCGCACTCACCCACGGCGAGGTGGTGCGCGGTCTGGCGCGCATGCGACGAGCCGACGGCACGGTGCGCTGGGTCGACCGGCGCACGCGTGGCATCTTCGCCCCCGACGGGTCGGTGCAGTCGTTCGTGAGCAGGTGGCGTGATGCGCAGGCCGAGGTGGAGTACCTGGAGGCGCTCACCGAGGCCGCGCACGAAGCCCGCGATCTCGCGGTGCAGTACGAGGAGGCTCGACGCGATGCGGTGTCCGCCAGCGCGGCGAAGACATCCTTCCTCTCGCGCATGAGCCATGAACTGCGCACCCCGCTCAACGCCGTGCTCGGCTTCGCGCAGCTGCTCGGCATGGACGATCTCGACGACGACCAGCAGGCTGCCGTGCAGCAGATCGTGCGTGGCGGCCGGCACCTGCTCGAGCTGATCAACGAGGTGCTCGACATCGCGCGCATCGAGTCCGGCCGCATGACGCTGTCGCCCGAGGCCGTCCTCGCCGCCGATGTGATCGGTGAAGCGCTCGAGCTGATCGGTCCTCTCGCCGCTCAGCACGAGGTGATCGTCACGCCGTTCGACCCCTCGCGGTGCAACGTGTACGTGTTCGTCGATCGGCAGCGACTGATCCAGATCCTCTTGAACCTGCTCTCCAACGCGGTCAAGTACAACCGGCCCGATGGCCACGTGTCGGTGCGTTGCACGGCCATCGGCGACGAAGTGGGGTTCGAGGTGGTCGACGACGGCATCGGCATCGCGACCGAGTTGCTGCCCCGCCTGTTCGCGCCGTTCGACCGCCTCGGCGCAGAGACCAGCAACACCGAGGGCACGGGCATCGGGCTCGCCCTGTCACGCGCACTTGCCGAGATCATGCAGGGGCGCATCACCGTGTCGTCGAGCCCTGGCGTCGGATCGGTGTTCACCGTCGTGGTCAGGCGGTCCGATGCCGAGCAGCACACGTCGGTCGGCGGCGACGACGCTGTCGTGGTCACGCTGGCGCCACGGGCGACGAGGGTGCTCTACGTCGAGGACAACCCGACCAACGCGGCGCTCATGCACAGCATCGTGCGCCGGCGCGACTCGGTCGTGCTCGAGGTGGCGGTCGACGGCGCAAGTGGATTGCAACGGGCACTCACATGGCTGCCGGACCTGGTGTTGCTCGACCTCCACCTGCCCGACATCGCGGGCGAGGAGCTGCTGCGCCGGCTGCGGGCCGATCCGCGCACGGCCACGCTGCCCATCGTGGTCGTCACCGCCGCCGCGACGCACGACGTGAGGGACCTGGTGGCCGCACTCGGCGCCGACGGGTACCTCGCCAAGCCCGTCGACGTGCAGCAGGTGCTGGCGTGGATCGACGATCCGCACCAGGGCAGGGTCTGACGGTGCCATCCCTCACCAATGCGCTGGCCGCCGTCGCCGACGCCCGTGTCTTCGCGGTCGACGACAACCCGGCGAACACGTCGTTGCTGAAGCGACTGCTCCAGCGCTCGGGACTTCCCGACGTCGTGGAGGTGCACGACCCGACGATGGTCATCGACATGCTCGACGAGCGCGGCGCCGATCTCGTGCTGCTCGACCTGCGCATGCCGGGCATGGATGGCTTCGAGGTGCTCGCCCAGATCCAGCAGTGGGCCGCCGGGACGTTCCTTCCCGTCATCGTCGTCAGCTCCGACGACTCGCGACGTAGCGTCGAGCGCGCGCTCGGCATGGGTGCCCACGACTTCCTCAGCAAGCCCGTCGAGGTGGGCGAGCTGGTGCTGCGCGTGCGCAACCTGCTGCTGCACCGCCGCGCGTACCAGGAGCTGCGACGGAGCCGTGCGTGGCTGCGCACCCGCCTCGACCTCTTCGAGCCGGGGCTGGCCCGCGTGGACGCCGATCCCGGGTGGGCCCGACAGGAGCTCCGACGCGTGCTCGACCAGCACCTGCTGCGCATCGCGCTGCAACCGGTGATCGACCTTCGCGACGGCTCGCAGGTGAGCGCCGAAGCGCTGGCCCGCTTCCCTGCGGCCGGCATCGGCGACACGTCGGAATGGCTCGGCGCCGCCATGGAGGTGGGCATGGGGGTGGAGGTGGAGACAGCGGCTGCGCTCGCAGCGCTGGCGCTGCTGCCCACGTTGCCCGCTGGGATCAGCCTCGCCGTGAACGTGTCGCCCGTGCTCGTGCTGGCCGACCTCATGGCCTGCCTCGGCGACGCGCCGTGGCACCGCGTGGTGCTCGAGCTGATCGAACACGCCCCCGTCGAGGACTACTCGGTGCTCAACCGCATGCTCGCCCCGGTTCGCGAGGCGGGTGCCCGACTGGCGGTCGACGACACGGGCGCGGGCTTCGCCAGCCTGCGTCACATCCTCGACGTGCGCCCCGACTTCATCAAGCTCGACATCGGCATCGTGCGCGGTGTCGACCACGATCTCAGCCGTGCCGCGGTGTCGGAGATGATGGTGCGCTTCGCCGAGCGTGTGGGCATCCAGCTGATCGCCGAGGGCATCGAGACCCAGGGTGAGTGCGACACGTTGCGCGAGCTGGGCGTGGTGTTCGGCCAGGGCTACCTGCTCGGCCGCCCGGCGATCGTCGGTGGAACGTTGGGAGATCCCGTCCCCCTGAGGTAGTTTGTTGGCTCGCAAGGGGCGTGTAGCTCAGTTGGTTAGAGCGCCACCATGACACGGTGGAGGTCTCGGGTTCGAGTCCCGCCACGCCCACTCGTTGTTGTCGATCTCACAACATCCAGCGTTGTTCTCCCTGCTCAGGGCCAGGGTTTGAAAGAGGAGCCGAAGGTTGCGTTCACGTCTGCGCCGGGTGCGAGTGGCGCCACCCGTGCGAGGTACATGTTCGTTCCGGCCGGGCGGNNAACTGCAGTCACCGTCCCACCGAGGCGAGAACACACACCGAGCGTCGGGCCGCAACCGCCCTCTCGCTGACCGCGCCCGCTTGCCACGACGCGGAACTGCCTGATGGAGACGCTGAACCTGAAGCGTCGTCCGGTGCTCGTCGTCTCCCGCGACGAGCTCATCCCGTTCCTCAACAACGTCGTCGTGGCGCCGCTGACGAGCACGATCCGCAACATCCCGACCTGCATTCCCGTCGGGCCTGATGAGGGGATCGACCACGACAGCGTGGCCACGTTCGACAACCTTGCTGCTGTACCCAAGTCGGTCCTCACCACACGGCTCGGCGAACTCGGCGTGGGCGGACGACGACAGATTTGCGAGGCGTTCGACGCCCTGGCCAACTGTTGAACGTTTGGACGGCACTTTCGATCGTGGCATCGCGCGATCACAGACGCACGAGTGCTGCTCTGAGCTCGCGAGCCGACCGGAGGTCCGTCAATTCGACGTCGGGCGGGAAGCAATCACAGATCGCGCTGAGGATGTCAACCGCGTCGTTCGTTCTCTCCAGTCGGCGGTAGAGGCGGGCGAGGCTGGTGGCGGCGCGGAGTTCGAGGAATCGGGCCTCCTGGCGCCGCGCCTCGGAGAGAGCCCGCTGGAGGCTTCCGATCGCTCGAGTGCGACGAGCCGGCGCGGACGCCCACTCGAGCTCGCCCAGCACTCGGTGAAATTCGGAGTCCCACCAGTGGGCACCGGACTTCTCCACCAGGGTCAGCCGTCCCTCGATCAGATCGATTGCCTCGCTCGAGTGACCGGTGAGTGCGAGCGTCGTCGCGAAGGCGGAGTCGAGTGGAAAGCACCAGGCGCCCCAGAACTCCTGCCACACGGGGGCGGCGAGACGCATGAGACGGACACCCGCGTCCAGGTCGCCTGCGAGCACGAGTGCGTTGGCGCGGAATCCGTTGGCATAGGACGCCGCGACAACAGGGAGGGCGCCGTCGTCAACCATCACCTGAAGGGCGGCGGCGTGACGCAGAAGCGTGTCCACATCTCCGTCGAGCAACGCGATGTTCAACGCGCTGTTGAAGCTCTCGAGCTTGGTGTAGGGATGGCCGAGTTCGGTGGCCAGCGTCAGCGCAGACGCTGAGCGCTCGCGCGCCAGATCGGGTTGGCCGAGCAGCCAGAGCGCCATCGCATCGAGGTTGCGCGAGCAGACCCCCGGGTCGTGGCCGCCGTAGGAGAACGTGAGCCGGTGGTGCTCCTCCGGCCGGTACTGAGCGATGCCGATCGCCGCGTGGGCACGAACAGTTCTCGGCTCGCCCGCCAACGACAGCCCCGACCACTGGACATGGTGCGCCTCCAGCTGGAGCGCGTCATCATCGAGTTCGATCGCCAGCTGGAGCAGTTCGTCGCCCAGCAGTCGGGCGAGGCCGATCTCACCCTGCATGAGGTGCACGAACCAGAGGCCCCATGCGCTCTCGTATCGTTGACGTGCTGTTCCCAGGGTGCCGGCGAGCACGCGCGCTCGGCGGTACGAATGCTCCACGGCAGGATCGGTTGGGCCTGCGCTCTGAACGACCGTGCTCGCGGCAGCGAGTTCGATCGCCAACTCGAGAGGCCCTCGTTCTGTGGTCGTCACGTGGGTGAGTGCCTCCCGGGCGTGATGCAGGTGATCGAGCGCATCGGAGAACGCCGATGCTCGTGTCGCGGATGACGCGGCATCGACCCATGCATCGATCGCCAACGCATGCTGCTCGGCACCCGAGTGGTGCCGAGCCAGCAGTTCGTAGGAGACATGAGCACCGCTGGCGACGCTGGATCGCAGGGCATCGGCGACGGTGCGATGCAACTCGCGACGCTGGCTCTCGGGGATCTGACGGTACGCGACCTCCTGGGTGAGGGCGTGCTTGAACACGAAACCGGGTTGCCGCTGGTACCTGGCGCTGAAGAGGAGTTCGGCGGCCTGCAACTCCTCGAGGCCGTCCGCCCGATCGGTGAGCATGCCGTCGACGAGGGATGCCAGCAGGGCTGCCGGCACTTCGCGACCGATGACGGCCGCACACCACAGGATCTCCCGTGCGCCCTCCGAGAGGCGGTCGATACGGTCGGCCACGAGTGCGAGCACCGACGCAGGGAGGCGGTTCTGAGATGACGGGTCGGAGAGCTTCAGGTCGCCGGCCTCGCCGGTGAGAGCACCGATCGAGCGTGCGGATCGAACGACTTCCTCGATGAACAGTGGCGTACCGCCCGCCCGGCCGATCACGGTGG
>PMCN01000085.1 GCA_003154135.1 Acidimicrobiaceae bacterium | reverse complement strand
AGCCGTGCGTCTGTGGAATCGTCACCCCATGCCATGTGCGGAGGGTACCGGCCGGCGTGGGGCCCTGTACACGGTCGCAGGTCACGTCGCGGGTTACTTGCTCACCTTGATGATGATCTGTCCACTGGAGCTCATGCTGCAGACACCGCTCAGCGTGCCGGGGTTGGTGAAGCGCATGGCGAGCGTCTGGTTCGCGCTCACGTAGAACGGGCCGATCATGTAGTCGCGGCCGTCCTGGTTCTTGATGCGCAGCGAGTCGCCCACCTTCACGTCGANNCCGGCGGCGAGCAACACGCTCGTGCCGTTGGGAACGACGTACTCGAAGGTGGCCTTCTCGTCGGCGCCGAGCTGGCCCCACTGCGGTGCCTTCGTGCTGCTGCTGCCGGAGCTGCATGCGGTGACAGACAAGAGGGCGGCTGCGACGGCCACTGTGGCGGCAATTCGGCGCAGGTTCACGACGACAGAGCTCCGCTGAAGAGGATGTCGAGGTCGATCGCCATCGAGTCGGGACCGATGCCGAAGGGCCACTCGAGCACCACCTTGCCGGTCGGGTCGACGATGTACACGTTGCCCGTGTGGCTCACTTCCTCCTGACCCTTGGCGTCCTTGGTGACCGTGTAGGCCGCGCCGAACCTGGTGGCGGTGGTTTGCAGTGCCGTGCTGTCGTCCGTGCGCAGCGCGTGTGCGTCGGGGATGAAGCTCTTGACGTAGTTGGTGAGCAGGTCGCCGGTGTCACGTGCCGGGTCGATGGTGATCATTGCAAGGTCGACCTTCGATGCGTTGCCGCCGATGTGGGTGAGCGCCTTCTTGATGTCGGACAGCGTGGTCGGGCACACGTCGGGGCANNGTCGTGGGGCAGATGTCGGGGCAGTTCGTGTAGCCGAAGTAGACGAGGAGGTAGCGGCCCGCAGGTGCTTTGAACGTGAAGGCGCTGCCGTTGTTGCTGGCGTCGGGCAGGCTCAGGGCCCCAACCTCGGGCGCGGGGTTGAGCTGGTAGCCGCTGAGCTGCTTCGACGACTTGTCCTTGCCGCACGCGACGAGGAGGAGGCCGAGGACCACGATGGCCGCGACATGCCGCCGGGGCGACCGACGGGGGCCGGTGCCGGCATGACGACGAGTGCTCGAGTTGGGAGTGGTGTTCACGGTGTGGTTCCTCCGTCGGGGCCGGGGAAGTGCTGTTGGATGGCGGCGCGCAGGGTGTCGGCGGTGTACGCGCCCTGGTGCACCTCGAGGACGGTTCCGTCGGCCGCAACGAAGGCCGTGGCGGGGAGGCCCGTGACCTTCAGTGCGGTCGACAGCTTGCCGTCGGGGTCGGTGTACTGCGCGTAGTGCACGCCCAGCTTGGTCGCGAACGTCGCCGCCGCGGTCGCGGTGTCGCCGACGTTGACGCCGATCACCGTGACGCCTGTGGAGCTCGACGCCACCTGATCGAGCGCGGGCATCTCGTTCACGCATGGCGAGCACCACGTGGCCCACATGTTGACGACGAGTGGCGTGCCCTTCAGGTCGGCGAGCGACGTGGGCTTCCCGTCGGCGCCGGTGATGCCGATGTGCGTGACGTTGCTCGATCCGTTGCCCGAACCGCTGCCGCATGCGCCCAGCAGCACGACCGTCATCGTCACGAGGGCGACGACGGTCGAGCGCCCGAGGCGCGAGCGTGCATGCGGCGCGGCCTGGGTCATGGCGCCTCGTCGAGCACCGGGACGTCGACGGTGATGGTGCCGGCCTTGGTGAGCGTGAGGGTGACCTTGATGGTCTCGCCCTTGGTGAGGGGCTTGACGAGACCGAACAGCATGATGTGGTAGCCGCCCGGCTTGAACTCGGTGGCCACGCCGGCCTTCAACTCGACCGAGGCGACGGGCTTCATCGTCATCTGGCCCACCGTGGTCGCGGTGCCCATCATCGTCGTGGCGGTACCCATTGCGGTCGTGCCCATGGCAGTCGTGCCCATGCTGCTGGTGTCCATGGTGCTGGCCATCACGGTCTCGTGGATCTCCACCTTCGCGGCCACGGTGGCGTCGACCGACGCGGCGGTGAGGCTGTCGGCGACGGGGCTGGTGATGGTGAGGTACACGGCGCCGTTGACCGCGCCTGCGGCAGTGGTACGTGCCCACTGGCCGGTGACCGTGACCGAGGCCGACGCGGAGGTGCCGACGGTGGACTTGGAGTCGCTGCCACACGATGCGGCGACGAACCCGAGGATCGAGAGCGCGCAGGCGGTGAGCGCGAGCCGACCGCGATGCGTGTGAGTAGGGCTGTGGGGGGACGTGCGGATGTGCTCCATACGTGTCATGTCGTCCAGTCTCCCGTCGGGGTTCCCGCAGTGGCACGTGACGAGCGGCACCAATGCAGGGGACGAAGGTCCCACGTTGTCGTTCACCAGGCGCGACGCGTCGACCCACGACGGGCGGCGCACCGTGTGGCACCCCCTCGCTACGGTGGCTGCCGATGAGCGCAGTGGCAGGTCGTTGGCAGGTCGAGCAGGTGCTCGCCGTCGCGCCCCGGGCCACATCGGTCGGCGCCGCCCAGCCGCTGGCCGTGCCCACCCGCTGGCAGGGCACCGGGTGCAACGTCCGGGCTGTGTGGGGCCGCTGCACCGGCACCAGTGCCGAGCCCTACGAGTGCGTGGTCGACCACGTGGGGGTCGCGTTCCGCTGCAGCTGTCCCAGCCGTGTCGCGCCGTGCAAGCACGCCTTGGCGCTGCTGCTGCTGTGGTGCCGCGGTCAGGTGCCCGAGGGCGAGCCTCCCCCGTTCGCCACTGCGTGGGTGGCCGGCCGGGCAGCGGCCGATCCGGTGGCACCGGCAGCGCCCAGCGCGGCCACGCCCGACTCACCCTCCGCACCCGCGCCCGACACGGGTGCGCCGCCGCCGCACCCCGATCGCGACCCCACGTCGACGCGCGACGATCGGGTGGCGCGCATGGCTGCCGGCCTCGCCGAGCTCGACCGCTGGCTCGACGACCGCCTGCGTACCGGTCTCACCGATCCGTCGCTGGCCCGCTACCGCACGTGGGACGACCTCGCCGCGCGGCTCGTCGACGCGCAGGTCGGTGGCCTGGCCAACCGCGTGCGCCGCCTCGCCGGTGCGGTGGGTGCTCATCCCGAGTGGCACGAGCACGTGCTGGCCGAGTTGGGCGTGCTGCACCTCCTCGCGGCAAGCGGCCGCCACCTCGGCACGCTGCCCCCCGGGCTCGCCGACTCGGTGGCCGCGGCCATCGGCTGGCAGGTGCGCCAGGCCGACGTGCTCGCAGGCGTACCCGTCACCGACGAATGGGCGGTGATGGGTCGCAGCGACGTTCGCGAAGACCGCATCGAGGTGCGGCGCGTGTGGTTGCGTGGGCTGCACACCGACCAGTGGGCGATGGTGCTGTCGTTCGCCGCATATCAGCAGTCACTCGACACGTCGTTGCCCGTGGGCAGTGTGGTCCACGCCGACGTGTTCCGCTATCCGGGCGCCGTGGCGCTGCGGGTGCTCGTCGGCCGGCGCCATGGCGACCCGCGGCCGGCGCCGGTTCCCTCCGCCGTGTCGGTCGCGCAGGCCTGCGGGCAGGTCGGCCAGGCCGTCGCCGCCGAGCCGTGGCTCGATCGCTACCCGGTGTGCGTGCGCGCCGCGCCGGCCAGGGTGGGCGCGCGCTGGGTGCTCACCGACGGCTCGGGTTCTCTCCCACTCGTCGATGGCGCCACGGGCGTGGGCACGTTGCTCGCCTGCAGCCAGGGTCGCGAGGGCGCGGTCAGCGCGGAGTGGACCCCGCGCGGCCTGGTGCCCCTCACCGTGCACCTGGCCGACCGCGCCATCGACATCGGTCCCGTCGCCGACCCGTCGTTCGTCGGNNCCGGCGTGAACGGCACTGTCGACAGCTACTGGCAGGAGATGGTCACCGTCGCGCTGCTGGGCACCGACCGCCGCGACCCGCCGGCACCGCCCCAGGGCGGGCTGGCCCACCTGGCCGCCGATCAGCCGCTCGGCACGCCGTCGGAGCGCCTGTTGCAGCAGGTGGCCGCGTGTGCGGTGGTGCGGCGCGCGGGCGTGCTGCCGGGTCCGGCCGCACCACTCGTCGCACCGCCCGCGACCGACGCACGACCCGTCACCCCGCCGTCGGCGACAGCCACGTGGCGACGCGTGATGAGCGACTGGTCGGTGCTCGAGGACGAATGGGTGCTCGCGGTGGTCATCGGTGGCCGCCGGCTGGCACCCGAGCTCGTGCCGCCCCTGCTGGCCCGCCATCGCGCCGAAGCCACTCGTCACGCTCGTGTGATGGTGGCCGCCGGCCCGCTCGGTCGCTGGATGATCGAGTGGTCGCCACGGCTCGGCTGCACGTCGCGCACGCCGCTGGTGGCCGAGGCCATCGGCGAGCTGCCCGCACTGGCCATCACCCCCGACCTCGCGCCGTTGCTCTCGGCGCCGGGCCGCGAGGTCGCCGCGGTCGTCGCCGGCGGCCTGTCGTCGGGGGCGCTGGTCACCAGCCACCGCGCGGTGCTCACCAACCTGCTCGCGCGGGTGCAGCCGTCGGCGCTCCCCGCCGTCGCGCAGGCACTCGACCGCGTCGACCCCTCCCGTGCCACCATCGGCCTCGCCTTCGCGTTGGCCGACCTGGCCCGCCTCCGTCACCACATGCTCACCGAACTGGAGCCCGCATGACCCCGCGCGTCCCCGCCACCAACGTGCTGCGTCCGCACGCCGAGCACGAGTTCGCCCACGAGCTCGTCGCGCTGTCGGCCCTCGACCAGCGCGAACGGCCGCCCAGCTGGCTGCTCTCGCCGTGGGCAGTGGTCACCTACCTCATGGGCGGCACCCTCACCGATGGCACCGTGGTCACCCCCAAGTACGTCGGGCAGCGGCGGCTCATCGAGATCGCGGTGGCCACGCTCGTCACCGACCGGGCGCTCCTGCTGCTCGGCGTGCCGGGCACCGCGAAGACCTGGGTGAGCGAGCACCTCGCCGCCGCCATCAGCGGCAACTCCACCCTCCTGGTGCAGGGCACGGCGGGCACCACCGAGGAGCAGCTGCGCTACGGCTGGAACTACGCCCGTCTCCTTGCCGAAGGTCCGTCGCCCGCGGCGCTGGTGCCCGGCCCGGTGTACCGCGCGATGGAGGCGGGAGCCATCGTGCGCGTGGAAGAGCTCACGCGCATGCCCAGCGAGGTGCAGGACGCACTCGTCACGGTGCTCAGCGAGAAGACGTTGCCCATCCCCGAGCTGGGCACCGAGGTGCAGGCGGTGGCCGGCTTCAACCTCATCGCCACCGCCAACGATCGCGACCGCGGCGTCAACGACCTGTCGGCCGCGCTCCGGCGCAGGTTCAACACGGTGGTGCTGCCGCTGCCTGCCGACCCCGACGAGGAGGTCGCCATCGTCGAGCGCCGGGTGGCCGAGCTGGGCGCAGCGTTGCGGTTGCCGCAGGTGCCCGCTGCCGACGACGAGATCCGTCGCGTGGTCACGGTGTTCCGCGAACTGCGCAGTGGCGCCACCGAGGACGGCCGCGTCAGCCTGAAGGTGCCCAGCGGGTCGCTGTCCACGGCCGAAGCCATCTCGGTGGTCACCAACGGCGTGGCCCTCGCCGCGCACTTCGGCGACGGCCGGCTCAGCGCCGCCGATGTTGCCGCCGGCATCGTGGGCGCGGTGGTGAAAGACCCCGTGCACGACACCGTCGCCTGGCGCGAGTACCTCGAGGCCGTCGTGCGCGACCG
>PMCN01000300.1 GCA_003154135.1 Acidimicrobiaceae bacterium | reverse complement strand
TCAACCAGCGCAGCGGTGTCAGCGTGCGCCTCTCGGTCAGCAACCTGGAGGTGCTCGGCGCCAATGCGCTGCGCCGCGGTCTGCGGGCCGGCGAACGCCTCGTGGTGCCCCGCGTCAGCGACCTGGGCGCGCTGGCCGCCAGCACCAGCGGAAAGGTGGAGATCGAGTCGCTCGAAGAAGGGCGCGAAGGCGTCATCCTCGAGAACCTCGTCAAGGCCGCGGTGCTCACCGTGTTCAAGGAGCTCGTCCCGCTCGATCAGGTGCGCGAGGTGGTGGCCGCGTTCGAGGAAGGCGTCATCGCCCACGCCGGCGAGGACGTACCGTCGACCGATCTCGCCCGCCTGGTGGAATCGGTGCCGGCGTTGCGCGCGCCTGTGCTCACGCTCACCGGTGGCGACGAATCGCCGGCCGCCATCGCCGCTGCGGTCGAGTTCATCCTCGAGGGCCTCCACCTGTCGAAGCGACTCAACAAGGACGGGGGCAGCGGGTCGGGTGCTGCCACCTACCGCGGCCGCGGCTGATCAGTTCACGAACGCGTCGCCGCTGTCCTTCAGCTCGCGGTCGACGGTGACGATGCCGGGCGTGCCCGGCGCGTCGACGAACGGAGTGACCGTGACGCTCTGCAGCGCGACCGATTCGCCGGCACGACGCGCCTCGGCCCACATCGCGGTGATGCTCTGTGCTCGTAGTCCATCGGTGTCGCCGACGGGGCGGAAGGTGAGCGCGAGTGGTCGGTCGTGGCTCTGCTCGGCGGCGCGGTACAGGCAGGTCTCCACCTGCGTGCGCACGGCGATGCCCAGCACGTCGCACGAGCCGGCGAAGTCGGCCAGCGGTCGTTCGTAGCGCCCGGGGATGCGCACGATGCCGTCGTTCAACCCGTCGAGCCAGAGACCCCAGCGGAGCTGATCGCGCCGGCGGGCCTCGGCGACAGCGGTGGGCGAGTCGTCGTCGGGTCGCTCGACCGCCACGTCGAGCGACGTCGCCACCGGCACCACGCCGCGCAGGATGCGCCATGCGTCGCGCCACGCCACCACCAAGTGATGCATGAGCTCGCCGTGGCGTTGCGGGTCGGCGGGCTCGAGCCGGTTCGACATCGCGAACGGCGCCTCGAACGGCACCCAGCCGGCCACGACGTCGGCGAACTGCTCGGCCGAGTGCGCCACCCAGCGCGGCCACCAGCGGCCCGCATTTCGCTCGTCGGCGAACCCGCCCTCGTCGTCGAACCAGTGCGGCACCGCCGGCTGCAGCAGTCGCAGCCATGGCGCCAGCCCGGCAGCGCGCGCCGCAGACGCCGCCGCGTGCACACCTTCGAGCACGTCGCCGTCGAACGCCCCGGCCTTCGGCTGGGCCGCGGCCCACGGCACATCGAGCCGCACCTGCTGCACGCCGAGCGATGCGGCGAGGGCCAGGTCGTCGAGCAGCCGCTCGGCACGCACGTCGAGCACGACGCCGCGGGCGATCACGAGGACGCCCGGGAGGTCAGGCAGTGAACGGTGAACGTGTCCACAGCTCACCGGTGTCGTTGGTGGCGGTGAGCACCGGCCGGCCAGAGAGCTCGACCACGTCGACCGGGCCGGGGAAGCCGCGCAGCTCGATCTCGTGGTGCACCGATGCGTGCACGCCCTGGGGCAGGCGCTCGATCTGCATCGTGGGCAGCAGCACCTCGTGGGGCCCGGCGGCATCGCACAGCCGGGCAGCCATGTTGACTGCCGAGCCGATGTAATCGTCGCCCTCGAAGAGCAGCGCGTGTCCGGTGGCCAGGCCCACGCGCAGGCTGAGCGGCGCGCACACCTCGGACGAGCGGTCCTGCAGCTCGAGTGCGAACGTGATGCAGGCCTCTTGTTCGACCGACACGATCATGCAGCCGTCGCCCAGCCACTTCGCGATGCGCACGCCGCGCTCGCTGGCGATCTCGCGGGTGAGGGCACGGAACGCGCCGAGCAGTCGCCCAGCGGCGTCGTCGCCGTAGGCCGCTGTGTAGTTCGTGAAACCGGAGAGGTCGACGAACGCGAACGTGCGGGGTACACGCATGCGTGGCACTCTACCAGCGTCAGCCCGGCTCGTGATCGCTTTCACAAGCTTGACATCTGCCGTTCACCGGCCGGGCACGTGTGGAGGGTTGTAGCGTTCCTGCATGAGCAGTCGGTTCACGTACTCGCGTTGGGACGGCACGCAGAAGGGCTTCGACCTCGACGCCGATGGCCTCTTCGAGGAGCTCACCGACGATCTGCTGTACCACGGCGATGTCAACGCCGCGCTGCGCCGCCTCATGCAGCAGGGCATGCGCGACCGCAATGGCGAGCAGATGAAGGGCTTGCGCGATCTCATGCAGCAGTTGCGCCAGCAGCGCCAGGAGACGCTCGACCGCTTCGACCTCGGCGGCGTCTACCAGGAGATCGCCGACCAGCTCGACGACATCGTCGACGAAGAGCGTCACGCCATCGAGAACGCCACCAGCGAGGCCGAGCGCAGTGGTGACGAACGCCGCGCGCAGAACGCCCGCGACGCGGCGGCCGACCGCAACTTCCGTCTCGACATGCTGCCCAACGACCTCGCCGGCAAGGTGCGCGAGCTGTCGGCCTACGACTTCGAGAGCGCAGAGGCCGCGCAGCGCTTCGAGCAGCTGATGGACCGACTGCGCCAGCAGCTCATGCAGCAGAGCGTCGATCAGATGTCGTCGGCCATGCAGAACATGTCGCCCGAGGCCATGCAGCGCATGAAGGACATGATGGCGGCGCTCAACGAGATGATCGAGCGTCACCAGCGCGGCGAAGATCCCGGTTTCGAGCAGTTCATGCAGGAGTTCGGCGACTTCTTCCCAGAGAACCCGCAGTCGCTCGAGGAGCTGCTGGAGCAGATGGCGCAGCGCATGGCCGCGATGCAGGCGATGATGAACTCGATGACGCCCGAGCAGCGGGCACAGATGCAACAGCTCAGCGATCAGCTGCTCGACGACATGGACTTGCGTTGGCAGATGGATCAGCTGGGCCGCAACCTGCAGCAGATGTTCCCGCAGCAGGGGTGGGGTCAGCAGTACGACTTCCAGGGCTCCGACCCGATGGGCATGGGGCAGGCCATGCAGACCATGCAAGACCTCGGCGACCTCGATCAGCTCGAGAACCTGATGCGCAACGCCACCAACCCGGCCGCGCTGGCCGAGGCCGACATGGACCGCGTGCGCGAGCTGATGGGCGACGACGCCGCTCGTTCGCTCGAACGGCTCGCGGAGCTCACCAAGATGCTCGAGGAATCGGGGCTCATCCAGCAGAAGGAGGGCCGCCTCGAGCTCACGCCGAAGGGCCTGCGCAAGATCGGCAACAACTCGCTGCGCGACCTGTTCACGAAGCTGGCGAAGGACAAGAACGGGCAGCACGCCATCACGCGTCTCGGTGACGGCCACGAGCGCACCTACGAGACCAAGCAGTACGAGTACGGCGACCCGTTCCAGCTCGACCTGCAGCGCACCCTCCGCAACGCCATTCGCCGCAACGGTCCCGCGACGCCGGTGAAGCTCTCACCCGACGACTTCGAGATCGAGCGCACCGAGCAGCTCACCCGCTCGTCCACCGTCCTCATGCTCGACCTGTCGATGAGCATGCCGATGCGCGACAACTTCCTGCCCGCGAAGAAGGTGGCGATGGCGCTGCACGCGCTCATCACCTCGCAGTTCCCACGCGACTACATGGGCCTGGTGGGTTTCAGCGAGACCGCATACCAGCTCACCGCGGCGCAACTGCCGGAGGTGAGCTGGGACTTCGCCTACGGCACCAACATGCACCACGGCTTCACGCTGGCCCGCCAGATGCTGGCGCGCCAGAGCGGCACGAAGCAGATCATCATGATCACCGA
>PMCN01000093.1 GCA_003154135.1 Acidimicrobiaceae bacterium | reverse complement strand
GGCACGATGCGCGGGTCGGCGGTGAACACGCCGGTGACGTCGGTGTAGATCTCGCACGAATCGGCATGCAGCGAGGCGGCGAGCGCGACCGCGGTGGTGTCGCTCCCGCCACGCCCGAGGGAGGTGATCTCCTTGTCGGTGCTGATGCCCTGGAACCCGGCCACCACGCACACCTTGCCCGCGGCGAGCGCCTCGCGCACTCGGTCGCCCTTCACCTCGATGATCTTGGCCTTGGTGTGCACCGTGTCGGTGATGATGCCGGCCTGACTGCCGGTGAAGCTCTTCGCCTCGATGCCCAGGTCGGCCAGCGCCATGCACAGCAACGCCATGCTGACGCGCTCGCCGGTGGTGATGAGCATGTCCATCTCGCGGCCCGGCTGCGTCTTCGACACATCGTTGGCGAGCTTGATGAGGTTGTCGGTGGACTTGCCCATCGCGCTGGGAACGACGACGACGTCGTTGCCGTGCCGCTTGGTGAANNCCGCCGTACTTCTGCACAATCAGGGCCACGGGTGCAACAGGATACCGAGGCAGGCGCCGACCTGGCAGGTCGTTATCGTCGACTGTCGTGCTGCACCGCGCCCTCGACGACTCCTTCTCCCCCGAGGTGCGGCACCGAGTCACGTTGCTCACCGCAGGGCGCACGGCCGCCAACGGCTGCTTCCGGTTCGCCGCCCCGTTCCTCGCGGTCATCGCGCACGGCAACGGCACATCGCTCGCCGGCGCCGGCGTGGCGCTGGCCGTCGGTGAGCTGTCGGGCCTGCTCTCACCGCTCAACGGCGAGATCGTCGAGCGGCTTCAGCGGCGTACGGCGATGACGCTGGGCCTCATCGGTGTGGGCGTCGGCACCGTGCTCGCAGCGAGCAGCGTGCACCCAGCGATGCTGGCCGCGGCGCTGGTGGTCATCTCGCAGAGCAAGATGATGTTCGACCTCGGTCTCGGTGCCTGGATCAGCGACCGGGTCCCGTACGCCACGCGCAGCCGCGTCATGGGCCTCACCGAGACCTCGTGGGCCGGTGGTCTCCTTCTCGGCGTCACCGCGATGGGCCTCGTGACGGCCACGACGAACTGGCGCGTCGGATACGCCGTGGGCGCGGTGGCGGTGCTCACGATGGCGATCGCCATCCACCGCGGCGTGGCGCCCGACGCCGGGCCGCACCAACGCGAACACCGCGCCGAGCCCGGCCGCATCGACCGTCACCGGCTGCTGCTCATGGCCGGCGGCATGCTGTGCCTCATGGCGGCGAGCCAGGCGCTGTTCGTCACGTTCGGAAGCTGGCTGCTCGACAGCTTCGCCTTCTCCCCTGCCACCTTGAGCGCCGTCACCTTCGGCATGGGCTTCGCCGAGCTCACGGCCTCTGTCACGTCGGCGCGACGCACCGACTCGTGGGGAAAGGAGCGCAGCGCCGCCGCAGGCGCGGCGATCATGGTGCCCGCCGGCATCGGCCTCGCACTGTGGCACGGCCACCTCGCGATCGGCCTTCCGCTGCTGGTACTGGCCGTCGGCGCGTTCGAGTTCGCCATCGTCAGCGCCATCCCGCTCGGCACCACCCTCGTACCGGGTTCACCGGCCCGCGGCATGGCGTTGATGTTCACTGCCGGCACGTTCGGCCGCGCGCTGGCCTCCATCCCGGCCACCCGGTGGTACGCGCAGCACGGCATGGGCTGGCCGGCGGTGATGTGCGCCGTGCTGGCCACCGGCACAGTGGCGGCGATGCTGCGCCTGCGCGCCCTCGGGCGACCCTGACGCGCTCGCCCGCGCCCGCTTCGCCGCACCCGCCCATCGACCCTCGCCGCCCCGCCTCGCCGTACCCGCCATCGACGCGGGACGATTCGCGCCCACGGGTCCGGTTGCTGCCAGATCCGGGACTTTTCGGACCCGTGGGTCCGTTGTGACACGGAACTGGGAGGAATCGCGCCCAACGCGTTGGCGGGCGGGACGGCGGCGGGAACGGGCGACGGGGCGGGGGGCGGGGTCAGCGGTAGGCGTTGGTGATAGGGAGGCGGCGGTCCTTGCCGAACGCCTTCGTGCTCACCTTCACGCCGGGCGGGCACTGGCGACGCTTGTACTCGTTGATGTCGACGAGGCGCGTGATGCGGCGCACGATGGCCTCGTCGTGCCCCAGCTCGACGATCTCGCCCGCCGTGCGGTCGTCCTCCACGTAGAGCTTCAGGATGGGGTCGAGCACCTCGTACGGCGGCAGGCTCTGGTCGTCGCGCTGGTCGGGGCGCAGCTCTGCCGAGGGGGGTTTGGTGAGCACGCTCTCGTTGACGACCATGCTGCCCGCGGCGCGGTTGATGTAGCGGCACAGGTCGTAGACCTTGGTCTTCAGCACGTCCTTGATGACCGCGTAGCCGCCGACGGAGTCGCCGTAGATGGTGAAGTAGCCGACCGCCATCTCGCNNGTGAGCACCATCCAGCCGAACTTGTTGGAGAGCGCCATGAGCGTGGTGCCACGGATGCGGCTCTGCAGGTTCTCCTCGGTGAGGTCGGCCGGCTTGCCGGCGAAGGACGGAGCCAGCATGTCGAGGTACGCGGAGAACGCGGGCTCGATGGGCACGGTGCGGATCTCGATGCCGAGCCGATCGGCGAGGTCGTAGGCATCGGTGACCGATCCATCGCTCGAGTAGCGCGACGGCATCGACACCCCATGCACGTGCTGGGCGCCCAGCGCGTCGGCGGCCACGCAGGCGACGATGGTGGAGTCGATTCCGCCCGACAGCGCCACGACCACATCGGTGAAGCCGTTCTTGCGCACGTAGTCGCGCGTGCCCAGCACCAGCGCGCCGTACAGCTCGGCGTCGGGTTCGGGCAGCGGCACGATCCGCAACGGCAGCTCGTCGTCGTGGGGCACCGGACGCTCGCTCACCATCACCACGCGCATCTCCTGCTCGGTGCGCCGGCCGCGCGGGTCGAGCAGACGCTTGCGGTAGACGGGCTCGATGACCACATCGGTGATGAGCAGTTCCTCGCTGAACAGCGCGGCGCGGGCGACCAACGTGCCGTCGGCGTCGAACACCATGCTGCCGCCGTCGAACACCAGCTCGTCCTGGCCGCACACCTGGTTGACGTAGGCCAACGCGCAGCTGGCATCGGCGGCGCGGGTGGCCAGCATGCGCTCGCGGTCGCCCGACTTGCCGGCGTGGAACGGCGAGCCGTTGATGTTGATGTTGAGCTCGGCGCCGCCGGCGGCCTGCTCGGCGAGCGGCCCGGTGGGGCTCCACACGTCCTCGCAGATGCTGATGCCCACCTTCACGCCGCCGATGACGTACAGCTCGTAGGGGTCGCTGGTGTCGCCGGGCGTGAAGTAGCGCGCCTCGTCGAACACCGCGTAGTTGGGCAGCAGTCGCTTGCGGTAGGTGCCCACCACCTCGCCCGCCACGCACACCGCGGCTGCGTTGTAGATGTCGCGGTCGCTGGCCACGTAGCCCACCACTGCAGCGCAACGGCCCGTGCGCGCCGCCACCTTGGCCAGCGCGGCCAGGTTGTCGGCCACGAAGCCGGGCTTGAGCACGAGGTCTTCGGGCGGGTAGCCGGTGATGGCGAGCTCGGGGAAGGCGACGATGTCGCACCCGGCGTCGTCGGCCTGCTGGTAGGCCGCGACGATCTTCGCCACGTTGCCGTCGAGGTCGCCGACGGTCGGGTTGATCTGGGCGAGGGCGATGCGCAGCCTGGTCACCGGGCCAGGCTATCCAGCACCGTCGACCTGCACGGCTAGGCCGTCGCCGACATGAAGTAGCCCGTCACGTCGACCAGCACGTCGGCTGGCGTGCTGACGAAGTAGCTCACCGCGCCCGTGGTGCCCTGGGCCGTCACCGAGAGCACGCTGCGCACGTCGCCCGCGCCGTTGGAGTTGGCGTTGCTCACACCGGGCACGCTGTCCAACGTTGACGGATAGGTGGTGAGGAAGCCACGGCCGCCCGTGTGAAGCAGGACGATGTTCTGTGTGATCGCGATGGCGCTGTCGGGAGCCACCGACGGGTTCACCGTGCCGATGCCATCGGCGGCGAGCCGCGAGAAGCCAACCGACGAGCGCGTGTCGACCACCCGGGTGGGCGTGACGGGCACGTAGACGCCACGGGAGTCGAGCGCAGCGGTGCCATCGGTGAACGTGCCGACGACGTCGACGAGCACCTTCTCGACGTTGTGCAGATCGATGTCGACGCTGCCGTCGGCGCCGAGCGGCACGACCACGAGATTGGAGCGCAGGTCGCCGAATCCGCTGGTGTTCAGGTTGGAGATGACCGGCGCCGCCAGCCCGTGCGAGTACGCCGTGAGGAAGCCTGAGCCGACGCTCGAACCGGCGAGCCCGGTGACGGCCAGCACGACCGCGGAGCTGGCGGTCGTCACCCCGAACTTGCCGGCGAGGGGCACGTTGATGGTGGTGACGCCACCAGCGGCGCTGGTGCCGTAGTCGTTGGTCGACGGATCGGCGGGCCGGCGCGTGTCGACGGCCCGCACCGGCGTGACCGGCACGAGGCGGCCAGCCGTGGCCTGGCTGAGCGAGGTGACGTCGAAGAAGCCGAGCACGTCGACCAGCACGTGTGCCGTCGCGTTGGAGAAGAGCACGATGTTGCCATCGGCATCGATGGGCACGATCGACGCGTTGGCGCTCACCGCGCCGGCCCCGACGTTGAGGTTCGACGACGCCGGCCGCGTGGTGCGCGGCTGCCACACCGACACGAACGCGTCGTGCCAGGGTCGGATGAGCGTGAGGTTCACCAGCGCTTCGCGGTGGTCACCCTGTGAACCGACGACGTTGACGAGACGGCTCGTGCCGGCGCGCATCGGGCCGGTGTCGGCGCCCAGGTTGCGCGTGTCGAACACGCGCGTGGGTGTGGCCGGGTGATAGGCGAGGCCGCCCGGCGATGCTGCGGGCGATGTGGCGAACGTGATGCGGCGCACCTCGTTGGTGGACGGGTTCACGTAGTACAGGGCCCAGCCCGATGCCTCGAGCACGAAGCCGATGTCGCTCACACCGCCCATGCCGCTGGCGAACGGCTGGACGTAGTTGGTGCCGCCAGCGGCAGTCTTGAAGAAGATCTTCCCGGGGTCGCCGTCGGCGAACAGGTAGCCGCCGTCGTACGCCGCGTCCCAGGCTCCGTCGGGCACGAACGCGCCACCGGTCACGTAGTCACCCGTGCCGTGCGCGTAGTCCGTGATCGGTGCCGTGTACTTCACGGGGTTCGATCCGCACTGCGGGTCGGTCGGTTTGAAGCCCTGGGCGCACTCGCCCTCGCGCTCGGGCCAGCCGTAGTTGGCACCCTTCAAACCCTGGTCGACCTCCTCAAGAGTGTTCTGCCCCACGTCGTCGATGCGAAACGTGGTGCTGCCCGTGTTGGGGTCGAAGGCGAAGCGCCACGGGTTGCGCAGCCCGTAGGCGAAGATCTCGCGGCACGGCGTGTGCGGCGTGCCGGCGGTGTTGCCACGCACGCGGCAGTCGGCGGCGCCCGGCGAGTTGACGAACGGGTTGTCGGGCGCACCGAGGCCGGTGATGGTGCTGATGCGCAGGATCTTGCCGTTGAGCAGGCTGAGGTCCTGCGCCGCAGGGTTGGAGTTCGACACGGGGCCGCCGTCGCACTTGCCGGTGGCGCGTGGGTCGCAGCCGCCGTCACCGACCGCGACGTAGAGGTAGCCGTCGTTGCCCACCTCGACGTCGCCACCGTTGTGGTTGCCGGCCGGGGAACCGATGTTGTCGAGCAGCACCACCTCGCTGCCGGCGAGCACGCCGTCACCCGACATCGTGAACCGGCTGACCCGGTTCACGCAACCACCGGCCGCGCCGGCTGCGGGGCGTGTGTAGTAGACGTAGATGAGGCCGTTCGCCGAGAACAGCGGGTCGACGGCGAGGCCCAACATGCCGCGCTCGCTCGACGTGCACACGGTGAGCGCCATCGCAGGCGACGCGAGGAGCGCACCGTTCTTGATGATGCGCAGTTGACCCAGCTTGCTGAGCACGGCGACACGGCCATCGGGCAGGGCGGTGACCGAGACCGGCGCCGAGATGCTGCCGGTGACCAGCGAGTCGGCGAAGCCCGAGGGCACGGTGCCGACCGCTGCGAGGACCGGCACCGCAGGCGCCACGACCGCGACGGGCAGCACGGTCATCATCAGACCGACGACGGCGAACAGTCGACGCACGACATACCTCCAAGTACGAACACGCGCCCGCGTCGGGCACACCGTAGTGATCGGTCCGGTCCCGTGCTCGCTCGACTCAAGGAATTCTGCGCGAGCCCACGCAGAGCGTGGGCAGGGATACGCTCCGGCGCAGCGATGTCCGAATCCCTCGAGCCCCCCTCCGGGGACGCCGCGACCAACTCCTCCTTGCCGCTCGCTCCGGGCGTGGCCGGAGTGGTCGTGCTCCCCGGCCTCGCCCTCTGGCGCCGACGACCGCTGGTGGCCGCCCTGCTGTTCGCCACCGGGGTCATCGCCCCGGCCTTCGCGCTGCTCGCCGTGGTGGTGCAGCGCGACGACCTCGTCGGCCTGTTCACCCGCCCCACGGTGCTGCGCGGGTTCGCACTGGTGGCGATCGCATTCATCACCAGCCGCGCCGTCGCGGTGTGGCTCACGTCCGACCACGTGCTCGAGGCCGACGCACGACGACGGTTGCGCACCATCGGCACGTCGATCGTGGTGCTGCTCGCCGTACCCACCACCCTCGTTGTCGTACGCATGGAGCAGACGCGTTCGGTGGTGCAGCAGGTGTTCCAGAGCTCGCCGACGAGGGGCGCCGTCACTGCCGGCACCGACGTCGACCCCACCGGTTCCCAGTACCGCACCGTGCTGATGATGGGCAGCGACGAAGGTGCCGACCGCGTCGGTCTGCGCACCGACTCGATGATCCTGGCCATGGTGCACCAGTCGACCGGGCACACGGTGCTCGTGTCGGTGCCACGCAACCTCGCCAAGGTGCACTTCCCACCCGGCACGGCGATGGCTCAGCGCTACCCCAACGGCTTCACCGACCTCGCCAACGCCATCTACATCACGGTGCAGAACGATGCCGCGCTGCGAGCGGCGTACTCGGGCAGCGGCATGGCGCCCGGCATCCGCGCGCTGATGGAAGGGCTCAGCTACTCGCTGGGCGTCTCGATCGACGACTACGTGCTGGTCAACTCGTGCGCCTTCGTGAAGGTCGTCGACGCCATCGGAGGCGTGACGATCACGCTCGACAAGTCGCTGCCGATGCCCAGCAAGCTGCGCTGCTCGAACTACCGGCTGCCGGCCACCATCGGGCCCGGCCCGGTGTTCATGGATGGCACGAAGGCACTCGGGTACGTGCGGTCGCGCACCGCCGACAGCGACTACTACCGCATGGAACGCCAGCGCATCCTGCTGCAGACCATCGCCAGGAGCGTGGGCATCGGCACCCTGCTCAAGGACTTCGGCTCGCTGGCCGACGCGGTGAAGTCCGACGTGCGCACGTCGATGACCGTCGACGAGGCGCGCTCGCTCCTCTCGCAGCTGCAGGCCGACCACGGCACGTTCCAATCGATCGGCCTCGTACCTCCCATCGTCACCCCGGGCAGACCGGACTACCCCGCGCTGCGCCGGTACATCCAAGACCTCCGCCGCCGCGTCGCAGCAGGTGAGACTGTCACAGTGACCACCGACGGCGCATGATGACGTAATGGAGGAAGCCACCGGAACGCGCGACATCGTCCGCCGCCCGGGTGGCGGCGCGCCCACCGCAGGCTCGGTGGGCAACGAGGCGTTGCGCCAGTGGCGCGAGGAGCAC
Source organism: Acidimicrobiaceae bacterium (assembly GCA_003154135.1). Taxonomy (GTDB): domain Bacteria; phylum Actinomycetota; class Acidimicrobiia; order Acidimicrobiales; family Ilumatobacteraceae; genus UBA668. The sequence goes on along the minus strand of PMCN01000093.1, from coordinate 5,894 downwards.
CTCGCCGTTCCCGGGACGAGCCGCATCCACTTCATGGCGTCGCCCTCCGACGACGAGATCGGTGACCAGATGTCACGCCGGGTCGCCCACGATCCCACCGATGCCCGCGTGCACGTGGCACGGGTGAACCATCACGTGCTCGAGCGCGATTCCGACGCGGTGTACGCCGCGTTGGTCGACCTCTTCCTGGCGTTCGGCGAGGGCGGTCATGGCCTGCGCGCACGCTTGCTCGACGGCGGTCGCCAACTGATCGGCGCGCAGCGTGCCGGCGCGCTCGACGCCGCCGTTGCGACGGGTCTGTCGCCGAAGGTCGCCGTGCCGCCGTGTCCCGGTTCGGTGCTCAGTCGGGGTGTCACGGGCAACACCGACATCGTGCGCCTCGTCTCATCGGCTGGTGCCCGGTGAACGAGATCTACCAGTACGTCGGCGCCAACCTCTACCTGCAGCCCACCCCGGCCGGTGCATACCAGGCCGTCGCCGCGCCGGAACCCACCGCCGACCGTCGGCTGCTGCTCGCCCTGATGCGTGCGCCGCTGTCGACCAAGGCGCGCCTCTCGGAGCTCGCGTGGAGCGCCCAGCTCGGCGAGGACGACGCAGTGGCGACGCTGTTCCGCGCGCAGGAGCGCGGCTGGGTGGAGGGCTTCCACTCGCCGCAAGGGCCGCCGACGGGAGCGCTCGAGAACATCGCGGCCGATGCCGTGCGCTCGCTGTCGAGCACCGGGCACGGCCTGCTCGCCGACGCGCAGGGCTTCTGCGTGGCCGGTAGCGGCTTCGACGCAGAAGCATCGGAGTTCCTCGCCGCAGTGTCGGCCGACATCGCGTCACTGCACGAACGGCACGCCGCGTACCTCGCCGACGCGTCGGGCACCTCCGCGAGCGTCTGGGCCATGGTCGACATGGCCGGCAACAGCACGGTCGGGTTCTGGCCGCTGTTCGTCGGCCCCCACCGCTTCGTGCTGGCCCTCGGCGGCCTGCCCGCACTGAACCGGCCCGCCCTCGTGCACCTCGTGTGGGCGCTCAACGTGCGCTACGGCGCCGGCTCACCCGCCACCCGAACGGAGACATCATGAGAGACGACGAACTGCTGCGCATCCTGCAACACCTCAACTCGTCGTCGGCCGACATCCAGGCGTCGGCCGTCATCTCGTCGGACGGCCTCATGATGGCGTCGATGCTGCCGGACGGTCTCGACGAGGACCGAGTGGGCGCGATGGGCGCGGCGCTGCTGTCGTTGGGCACCCGCGTGGCGCACGAGCTCGACCGCGGTGCTCCCGAACAGGTGCTGGTGAAGGGCGAGCGCGGCTACGTGCTGATGATCCAGGCCGGAGCCGACGCGATGCTCACCGTGCTCGCGTCGGAGCACGCGAAGCTGGGCCTCATCTTCCTCGACGCCAAGCGGGCGGCAGCCTCGATGGCGAGCGTCGTGTAACCCGACGTCAGCAGCTCGTGTCGCCCGGCAGGACCGGGGTGACTGCCAACGCGTACGCCACGCCCGCGTCGCGGAAGAAGGTGCGCTGGTTCGCCGCGGCGAACAGCGAGCCCACCGCCGTGGCGGGCACGCTGGCGCAGACGGTGGCCGTGGCCAGCGCGACGCCGGTGCCGGCCGGCCAGTCGACCACCGTCGGCGACGGGTCGGTGACCTGCGACGGGTCGGTGGCCGTGGCCTGCACGCGGTACGCCGACGGGACGTACGGGCCTTCGGCCCCGATGTTCCCCGCGCCTGCCGCGGTGGCAAGGTCGCTCATCTGGGCGACGAACGTCGCCAGCGCGGTGCGCGCCGGCGTGGTGCCCACGTCGGTGATGTCGAGCGCGTATGCACGGTGCGTGAACGTGCCGCCGTTGGCTGCGATCACCACCACGGTGTCGGCAGCGTCGGCGATGTTGACGCCACCCGGCAGCGAGTAGTCGGGCGGCGGGGCCAGCAGGCCGGCGTCGACCGCCGCCATGAGCACACGCTGCATCCCCAGCGGGTCGATGGAGCGCTGCTCGACCGGCGCCACCAGCGGCCCGGGGAACTGCTCGGTCTGCACGCCCGGCGTGAACGCCCTTCCGTCGCCGCTGATGAGCAGGGTGGGCAGCCGGCTGAACAACGTCGCGGGGGCGACGAACCCGCCCTCGTACGCGATGCGCACCACCACGTCGTCGGCACCGGTGGGATACTTCATCGCGCCGGAGGTCGTTCCGTCGCTGGTGCCGGGGGCAGAGTTGCCCGGGGCGAACGTGAGCGGCGTGCTGCCATTCGTCGTGTCGCCGGGCGAGCCGACCGAGTTGTCACCGCACGCCGCAACGAGGGCAGCGAGCGCGGGCGTGCCGAGCATGGCGGTGAGGAAGAGCCGTCGGTTCATGTCGGGTTCGACGCCGTCCGGCCGCCGATGGTTCCACCGGTGAGCAGCTCGCCGTGCTGCGCCACCACCGCCTCGAAGAGCGCACCGGGTCGGTCGACCACGTTGTGCAGGTGCCCGAACAGTTCGAGGTTGATGGCACCCATCAACGCGGCCCACGCGCTGAGGCCCACCACGAGGGTCGACTCGTGCACAGGCACGCCGAACACGTCGCGCAGGCGGGCGATGTCGGCGCGCAACGCCTTCGGCACCGGCGTGTCGCGCACCACCCCCGTCGCATCGAGGTCGGCGAGCAGTTGCACCAGCACCAGCGTGTATCGAGTTGCCGGCCCGATGGTGTCCTGCGGAGCCGCGTAGCCGGGCACCGGCGTACCGAACAGCAACGCGTACTCCGACGGGTTCGTCATCGCCCAGTCACGGATGGCGTTGGCCACGGCGCGCCAGCGTGCGCGGATGTCGGCCCGCCGGCGGACTCCACGGTCGGCGACCTCGGCGGCCGCGCCGAGCCTGTCGTAGGAGTCGATGATGAGCGCTGTGAGCAACTCGTCACGACTGGCGACATAGCGATACACGGCGGAGCTCACCATGCCCAGCTCGCGGGCGATGGCACGCAGGGAGAGCCCCTCGGCCCCGAGTGCAGCCATCTGTTCGCGCGCGATGCACAGGATGTCGGCGGTGGTGGCCGCTCTGGCGCGCTCGCGTGTCCCTGCCACGGCAGCGAGTGTAGCGCGAGTCACACAGAATTGTGAGCAGTGCTCTCGCTTTTCACCGATCTGTGCGCTTCACTGTGTGAGCACTGCTCTCGTTGGAGAGCATCGATCCACATGGACCGCACGGACACAGGGAGACACAAATGGAACAGCACGTCGTCGTCGTGGGCAGCGGCCCCGTGGGCTCGGGTGTGGCACTGCGCTTCGCCGAGCAGGGCACGCCGGTCACGGTGATCACCCGCAGGGGCACCGGGCCGGCACACGAGTTGATCACCCGCCAGGGTGCCGACGCGGCAGACGGCGCTGCGCTCACTGCCGCGACCGTCGGTGCCGGTGCGCTGTTCAACTGCGCCAACCCTCCGTATCACCGGTGGCCGGCGGAGTGGCCGCCGATGCACCGGGCGATGATGACCGCCGCCGAGCGCAGCGGGGCGTTGCTGGTGATGATGGACAACCTCTACGCATTCGGGCCCGGCAGCCCGATGCCGATGCGCGAGGGCGATCCGATGACGGCCACCGGAGCGAAGGGCGCGGTGCGGGCGCGGATGGCGCAGGACCTGCTCGACGCCCACCGCGCCGGCCGCCTGCGTGCCACGTTGGCACGAGCCAGCGACTTCTACGGTCCCGAGGTGCTGGGAGCCGCGCTCGGCGAGCGCACGATGCCGAAGGTGCTCGCCGGCAAGAAGGTGTCGCTGCTCGGCGCCCTCGACGTGCCCCACGCCCTCAGCTACATGCCCGACGTGGTGACCACGCTGGTCACCATCGCCGGCGACGAGCGGGCGTGGGGAAAGCCCTGGCACGTGCCCAACGCTCCGGCGGCCACCCAACGCGAGTCGGTGGCTGCGCTCGCGCACGCTGCCGGCTCCACCGTGTCGGTGTCCACCGTGCCCAGGGCAGCCCTGTCGCTGCTGGGGATGTTCAACCCCACCATCGGCGGCCTGAAGGAGACCTGGTACCAGTTCACCGAACCGTGGATCGCCGACTCGACGCTCACCGAGCAGACCTTCGGGCTCTCCGCGACACCACTGGCAGAGGGCGCCGCGGCCACCGTGGCATGGTGGCGCGCCCACAGCGAGCGCTGACGGCGGCCCCGGCCGGTTGACGGAACGTTCAGCCGATTCGACCCCGGCTTCACACAGCGTTCACACTTGGGCAACGGCGCCGAAACCGCTGCTCGGCAGCATTGCGGCGCCCCTTCACCCAACCTCACAAAGGAACGCCAGTGGCTTACCAAGCGGAATACATCTGGATCGACGGCACCGAGCCCACGCCGTTGCTCCGCTCGAAGACGAAGGTCCTGGCCGACGGCAAGACGCCGCCGATCTGGGGGTTCGACGGTTCGTCGACCAACCAGGCCACGGGCGACAAGAGCGACTGCATGCTCACCCCGGTCTTCACCTGTCCCGACCCGATCCGTGGCGGCGACAACGTGCTCGTGCTCTGCGAGGTCGACAACGCCAAGGACGGCAAGCCGCACCCGACCAACACCCGCTCGGCCTGCGTGAAGGCCGCCAAGAAGTTCGCCAAGCACGAGATGATCTTCGGCATCGAGCAGGAGTACACGTTCCTCAAGCTCGACGGCACTCCGTTGGGCTTCCCCAACGGCGGCTTCCCCGGGCCGCAAGGCCCGTACTACTGCGGCGTCGGCGCCGGCCGCGTGGCCGCCCGCGAGATCATCGAGGAGCACACCCAGGCATGCATCGACGCGGGTCTCCTCATCGAGGGCACCAACGCCGAAGTGATGCCCGGCCAGTGGGAGTTCCAGATCGGCGCCGCCGATGCCCTCACCGTCAGCGACCACCTCTACGTCGCCCGCTGGCTGCTGCACCGCATCGCCGAGGACTACGACGTGGTCGTCAGCTTCGCCGCCAAGCCGCAGAAGGGCGACTGGAACGGCGCCGGTGCGCACACCAACTTCTCCACGCGGGCCATGCGCGACGACACCGACATGAAGGCCATCGAGGCCGCCTGCAAGGCGATCGGCAAGAAGATCGAGCTGCACGTGTCGAACTACGGCCACGACATCGAGAGCCNNTTCAGCTACGGCGTGTCGAACCGCGGTGCGAGCATCCGCATCCCGTGGCAGGTCGAGCGCGACGGCAAGGGCTACGCCGAGGATCGCCGCCCGAATGCGAACTGCGACCCGTACACCGTGACCCGTCTCATCGTCGAGACGGTCTGCAGCGCAGCCGGCTGACGCGGGCACGAACTCCGAATCGCGACTGCTGGGGGCCGGGCGACCGGCCCCCAGCAGCCTTTTCCCCAGACCGCATTCCAGGCCATCCGTGGCAGACTTCCCCCGTCCCTTGAGCCCCTGAGGGAGTTCGTCGATGCTCGATCAACAACGCGACTACGTGCTGCGCACCGTGGAGGAGCGCGGCGTACGACTGATCCGACTGTGGTTCACCGACGTGCTGGGCAACCTGAAGAGCTTCGCGATCAGCCCTGCCGAGCTCGAGAACGCGCTCGAGGACGGGATGACCTTCGACGGTTCGGCGATCGACGGCTTCAGCCGCATCCAGGAAGCCGACGTGCTGGCCATGCCCGACCCCAACACGTTCGAGGTGCTGCCCTGGGGCGACCCGAAGGCAGTGGAGGCCCGGGTGTTCTGCGACATCCACAACCTCGATGGCACCCCCTTCGAGGGCGACCCGCGCCAGGTGCTGCGCCGCAACCTCCGTGCGGCCCACGAGCTGGGGTTCACGTTCTACATCTCCCCCGACATCGAGTTCTTCTACTTCGCGCCGCCCGAGAAGGGGCAGACCCCCGTGCCGCTCGACGAGGGCGGCTTCTTCGACCTCACCACCACCGATGTGGCCGGCTCGCTGCGCAAGGAGACCAT
>PMCN01000247.1:8885-10584 GCA_003154135.1 Acidimicrobiaceae bacterium | reverse complement strand
CTGTCGAAGGCCATCCGGCCGATGCCCGACAAGTGGCACGGCCTCACCGACACCGACACGCGCTTCCGCCAGCGCTACGCCGACCTCATCGTCAACGACGACGCCCGCCGCAACTTCCGCATCCGGCACGCGATCGTCGCCAGCTTCCGGCGAACACTGCACGACCGCGGCTTCATCGAGGTGGAGACGCCGGTGCTGCACGTCGAGGCCGGCGGCGCCCATGCCCGCCCGTTCGTCACGCACCACAACNNCCGAGTTCACGATGATGGAGCTGTACCAGGCGTTCGCCGACGTCGAGGACATCCTCGAGATCACCGAGACGCTCATCACGAACGCTGCCGTCGCGGCCACCGGCAGCTCCGTCGTCACGGTGTTCCGTCCCGACGGCGAGACCGAGGAGGTCGACCTCGCGCAGCCGTGGCGACGTGCCCGCATGATCGATCTCGTGCACGAGGCCACCGGCGTCGAGGTGCATCCGTCGCANNTGGGGCTCGGGCAAGATCATCGAGGAGCTGTTCGAGGCCACCGCCGAGCACATGCTCATCGCGCCCACGTTCGTCACCGGCCATCCGGTCGAGATCTCGCCGCTCGCACGTGTCGACCGCAACGACCCGTTCCTCACCGAGCGCTTCGAGCTCTTCGTCGGCGCTCGCGAACTGGCCAACGGCTACTCCGAGCTCAACGACCCGGTCGAGCAGCGGCTGCGGTTCGAGGACGAGCAGAAGGCGAAGGAGCTCGGCGACGACGAGGCCGCGACGGCCATCGACGAGGACTACCTGCGNNCGTCGCGGGGGTGAACTCCATCAAGGAGGTCATCCTGTTCCCCACCCTGCGCCCCGAAGCGTTCTGAGCCGACCATGGCGGTGGAGCGCGAGATCACCACACCGGTCGACCTGTGCGACGAACGCGGCCGCCTCGACGCCTCGGCGAAGGGTTGGTCGCGCACACCGATGCTGCGCGCCAACCTGCGCGGCGCACGCGGCCGAAAGAAGCGTTGGGACTACTGGTGCGTCATCACCGACGAGGTGATCGTGTCGTTCGTGTATGCCGACATCGACTACGCCGGTCTGGCCAACGTGTGGGTGAAGGAGCAGGGCGCGCCGTTCGAGGCCACCGCCGGCGTGCTGAAGCCCTTCGGTGCGGGCTTCTCGCTACCCGATCAGGTGTGCACCGGCACGATCGTCGCCCACCACAAGGGCTTCGAGCTGCGCATCGAGGAAACTGCGTCCGCCACCCGCCTGATCGCCACCGCCCCGTCGTCTGCGCAAGGCCCCATCCACATCGACATCACGGTGCAGAAGCCCGCGGGGCACGAGTCGCTCAACGTCGTCATCCCCTGGAGCGCTCGCAAGTTCCAGTTCACGTCGAAGCAGAACACACGGCCCGCCGAGGGCACCGTGAGCGTGGGCGACCGCAGCTGGACCATCGACGCATCGCACGACGCATGGGCCGTGCAAGACCTCGGACGCGGCATCTGGCCGTACTCGAACACGTGGAACTGGGTTGCGGCCTCGGGGCACGCGGTCGATGGACGAGTGGTGGGGCTGCAGTTCGGCGCCAAGTGGACCGAGGGCACCGGCGCCACCGAGAACGCACTGTGCATCGACGGACACCTCACCAAGATCAGTGACGAGCTCGAGGTGGTGTACGACTGGGACGCGCCGATGCGTCCGTGGCGCGTGCGCACGCGCTCCGACGA
>PMCN01000247.1:0-8811 GCA_003154135.1 Acidimicrobiaceae bacterium | reverse complement strand
CACGATGACCGCAGCATGGGGACGTGGCCTCGCCACCATCGCCGACGACGGCGCGGTGCTCGACACGTGGTTCCGCGAAGTGGGCCTCGGCGACGAGCCGATGCCCGAGACCATCGAGGCGTACACCACGGCCGAGCGGCACGACGAGGTGCGGCGCGTGCACGTGAGGGCCGTGCAGCTCACCATCGACACCGACGACCAGCCGGGCGGAACCAGCGATGCCTACCTGCGCCTGCACCTGCTCTCGCACCGGCTGGCCAAGCCCCGCGAGCAGAACCTCGATGGCATCTTCGGCCATCTCACCAACGTCGCGTGGACCAACCTCGGACCGGCCCCGGTCGATGGCATCGAGGAGCTGCGCTGGCGCGTGCGCCGCGACGGCGGGGTGCTCACCGTGCACGGCCTCGACAAGTTCCCGCGCATGACCGACTACGTGGTGCCCACCGGCGTGCGCATCGCCGACGCCGACCGCGTGCGCCTCGGTGCGCACCTCGCGGCAGGCACCACGGTGATGCACGAGGGCTTCGTCAACTTCAACGCCGGCACGCTCGGCACGTCGATGGTGGAGGGCCGCATCTCGCAGGGCGTCATCGTGGGCGACGGCAGCGACATCGGCGGAGGCGCGTCCACGCAGGGGACCCTGTCAGGCGGCGGCAAGGAGCAGATCACCATCGGCGAACGTTGCCTGGTGGGTGCCGAAGCCGGCATCGGCATCAGCCTCGGCGACGAGTGCGTGGTGGAGGCCGGCCTCTACATCACGGCCGGCACCCTGGTGGCCGTGCACGGACCGTCCGGTGTGGAGGTCGTGAAGGCCCGGCTGCTCAGCGGCAAGGGCGGCCTGCTCTACCGCCGCAACAGCCAGAGCGGCGCCGTGGAAGCACTCCCCCGCAGCGCGAAGTGGGACGGCCTCAACCCCGACCTGCACGCGAACTGACGCCGTCGTCGGCCGCGAGAGCGTCGTCGGCATCGAACGTCGGCAGCACCAGGCGCACCAGCGCGCCACCCTTGGGGCCGTCGGCGATCTCCAGCCGGCCGCCCCACCGGTCGAGCGTGGCAGCGACGATGGCGAGTCCCTGGCCCGAGCCGCGCACGCGGTTCGGGCCCTCCACGCGCACCCCGGGGCGCAGCACCACGTCGCGCACGGCCTCGCCGATGCCGGGGCCTTCGTCGCTCACCTCGAGCGCGCTCCATTCGTCGCCGGGCACGCTCGTCACGCTGACGGTCGACCCGCGTGGTGAGTACTTGATGGCGTTCTCGACCACGTTGGAGATGGCGTCCTCCAACGCGGCCGGCTCGGCCAGCACCACGGCCCGGGTGAGCGCGCCGGCGTGCAGTTCCACGCGTCCCCAGTCGGCCAACGGCCGCAGTCGGTGCACCGCCGCAGCCGCACGATCAGCGAGATCGACGGGCGCCGTGTGGGGTCTCGCGTGCCGCAGGCTCGAGAGCTGTGCAGCGAGACGGTCGAGGCGATCGAGCTGGCCTTCGATGGTGCGCAGCGCGTGGTCGGTGTGGCTCGTCGCCGCCGCCCCGTCGTCGGTGCCTGCACCCGTGAAATCGTCGGCCGCGGGCTCGGCCAGGTCGTCGAGGCGCAGTCGGATGGTGGTGAGCGGCGTGCGCAACTCGTGCGCCAGGCGACGCAGGTCGAGCTCGAGCTCCTGATGCTGCTCGGCCTCGGAGCGGATGCGCGCACGGACGAGCTCGATGGCCGAGCCGAGCACCGCCACCTCGGTGATGCGACTCGCCGGCAGCGGCTCGGCGCTGCCGGCGAGCACCAAGGAGCGCGCCCGATCGGTGAGGCGCGCCATCGGACGTGTGATGCGTCCCGCGAGCCACCAACCCATCGCGGCTGCCGCTACGGCCAGCACGCCCGCCTCCAGCGGGTCGAGGCCGTACAGGTCGCGCCAGCCGCGCCGGGCGGGCGCCGGCTCGGCCACCACCACGACGCCGAGCAGCTCGCCCTCGCCGATCACCGATTGCACGCCGACGGCACGCCCGCCCACGGCGAGGCCGTCGGGGTCGCCGTTCTGCTGCGCATCGTCCACCACGCGCTGCACCACTGCACCGATGGCCGGGGCATCGGTCAAACGGTCACCGAGAAGGTGCCGACCCGCGACGTCGGTGAGCTCCAACTCACGCGACGACGTGTGTCGCAGCAACTCCTCCACCGGACGGCCCGACGCCAGGCGCGGTGCCAGCTGGGCGGCGATGTTCTCGGCGTCGTGCCCGGCACCGAGCACGGCTTCGGTGCGGCGCAGGTCGTCCGTGCGGCTGGCCAGCGCCACGGTGCTGCCCACCACTAGCGCGATGGCGAGCAGGGCTTGGCCGATCGCCAGCTGCCAGCGCAGCCGATGCGTCTTCATCGTCGCAGCCGATAGCCGGCTCCGTGGAGCGTCTCGATGTACCCCGGGCCGTCGGGTGGAGCGCCGAGCTTGGCGCGCAACGACGAGATGTGCACGTCGAGCGTGTGCTGCACCAGCGACAGCGGCGCGTCCCACACCTCGTTGGCCAGGGCGGAGCGGCGCACCAGCGACCCCTGGCGCTGCGCCAGCACCGCCAGGAGCGACATCTCCTTGCCCGTGAGCTCGACGGGCACGCCGGCCCTGCGCACCACGAACGCGTCGAGGTCGATGTCGAGGTCGGCGGAGTGCACCGAGGTGCGCGTGGGCTGACCCGAGCGGCGCAGCACCGCCCGGCAGCGAGCCACGAGTTCGCGGGTGGAGAACGGCTTCGACAGGTAGTCGTCGGCGCCGAGCTCCAGCGCCATCACCCGGTCGACCTCGTCGCCGCGGGCCGAGATCACGACCACCGGCACCTTGCTGGCCAGCGAGGCGCAGAGCGTGAGCCCGTCGCCGTCGGGCAGACCGAGGTCGAGCAGCACCAGCTCGGCGTCGGGCGCCCTCACCACCGCGTCGGCCAGGGTGCTCACCCATTCGCACGCGAAGCCGTGGCGGCGCAACGCTGCCACCACGGCTTCGGCGAGCTCTGCTTCATCATCCACGACGAGGATCGGCCGCATCTCCATGCCTCCGGTGCGCAGATCTATCACTCCGCCACCGTCTGCGGGCGTCGGCCGATCCTCGTCGTCCGCCGCTCAGACGGCCACGTAGAAGGCGAAGTACTTGTGGGCATGCAGCGACGCCACGAGCGCCTTGGCCGAGGCCTTGCTGAGCCCGCGGTCCTCGAGCCGGTACACGGTCACGGTGCGTGTCTTGCGCACCGCAACCACCTTCAGGCCCTGGACGCCCTTCGCCTCGACCGCCTTCAGGCGGGCCTGCGCCCCGGCCTTGCTCTTGAACGTGCCGGCGATGACCGTGTAGGTGACCGTCGTCTTGCTGGTGATGGTCGTGCTGCTCGACGCCGTGGCGGTGGCCGGTACCCGGAACGAGGTGGCCGGTGCCGCCGACACGGCGGAGGGCACCGCGACGAGGCTCAGGCCGAGGGCGGCGATGCCGGCGGCACGACGGGGGGTGATGGAGAGGTTCATGGGTGACTCCTTGGGATGTGGGGACCTGACGATCGCAGCATGCGCCGGGTCACCTCAGGCGCTCCTCAAGTCCGTCCTCGGAAACCTCAGAACTCACCGGACGAGGGAGCCGCGACGACGCACTACAGTGCCGCAGCGAGTCGACGACGGGAGTCGGACGCGAAAGGAGCACACGTTGACCACCATCGTCATCGGTGTCACCAACCAGTCGACAGCGCTCGATGCCTGTTCGCGCGGCCTCGCCCTCGCTCGTGCCACCGACGCGGCGGTGCACCTCGTCTACGCAGTCAACGAAGGCGACTCGAAGGCCGAAGATGTCGCCCGGCGCCACGCCGAAGGCCTGCTGGAGTCGATCTCACTGTCGTCGAGCGTGCCGATGACCGTGCACGTCGTGCACTCCAAGCCCCACGACGCCATCCTCGAAGTGGCCCAGCTCACCGCCGCCGACATGATCGTGGTGGGCAATCGCGGTCTCGTGCAGCACGGCCGTTTCACACGACAGACCCCCGCGCAGGTGTTGCGCGGCGCTCGCTGCTCTGTGCTGGTGGTCGACACCGACCCCGCCGACAAGCTCTAGCTGTACACCTAACCCGCCGCTCCTCGCGCGCACCACGCTGTCACTCGGGGTCGCGCTCGCACCCTTCGATGTGGTCGTTGACGAGGCCCATCGCCTGCATGAAGGCGTACATGGTGGTGGGGCCGACGAAGGTCCAGCCACGTCGCTTGAGGTCCTTCGACATCGCGACGCTCTCCGGACAGGAGGAGAGCAGTTCGCTGTCGACGGTGAGCCGGAGCGCGCGCTTCGGCTTGAACTGCGACACGTAGCCGTACAGCGAGCCGAACTCGTCGCAGAGGGTGAGCATGCGCGCGGCGTTGTTGATGGTGCTCTCGATCTTGCCGCGATGCCGCACGATGCCCGAGTCGTCGAGCAGCCGGTCGATGTCGTCGGGGCCGAACGCCGCGACCTTGGTCGGTTCGAAGCCGGCGAAGGCGGTGCGGAAGTTCTCGCGCTTGCGAAGGATGGTGAGCCACGACAGGCCCGATTGGAAGCCCTCGAGGCACAGCTTCTCGAACAGGCGCACGTCGGCGGTCACCGGGTGTCCCCACTCCTGGTCGTGATAGTGCACGTAGAGGGGGTCGTCGCCGCACCACCAGCAGCGCGTCACCCCATCGGCGCCCACTCGCAAACGGTCGATCGACGGCATGGTCGGCAACCGTACCGCGCCCCGTGTGGCGCCGATCACGGCCGTTCGGCAATGATCACCGCCGTGATTGAGCACTACAAGGCTGCCCGCGCCGAACTCGAAGCCCCCGGTTCCCCCTTCGCGATGGACACCATCGTCGTCCGCAACGTGCCGATCCGAGTGTTCAAGTCGGCGCCGCCCACGTTGCGCGTGCTCTGGGAGCTCACCGCTGCACACGGCCCGAAGCAGTACATCGTCTACGAGGACGAGCACTTCACCTTCGACGAGATCCACGAGCAGGTGCGCAAGCTGGCGCACTACCTCGCCGATCACGGCGTGAAGGCCGGCGACCGTGTGGCGCTGGCGATGCGCAACTACCCCGAGTGGATCGTGGGCTACTGGGCCGGCGTCAGCCTCGGCGCCGCCGTGGTGGGCATGAACGCGTGGTGGACCCCCAGCGAGATGGAGTACGCGCTCGACGACAGCCACCCGAAGGTGCTCATCGTCGACGACGAACGCCTCGAGCGACTGGGCCACGTGCTCAACGCCGTGCGGGTGCGGCTCCCGCAGCCCATGCACGTCATCTCGGTGCGCAGCGAGCGCGACCTGCCCGCCGACGCCGCCCGGTGGAACGACGTGATGTCCGCCGACGACCCGGGCTCGTTGCCCCCGGCCGAGATCGACCCCGACGACGACGCGTGCATCTTCTACACGTCGGGCACCACCGGCTTCCCCAAGGGGGCCCAGCTCACCCACCGCGGGTCGGTGCACAACCTGCTCGACCTCGTGTACATGACCACCGCCATCACCATGGCGGAAGCCAAGGCCGTGGCCGCGGGCGATGTGCCGGCGCCCGAGGCGCCCACCGGTGCGCCGCTCCCGCCGGTGTTCATGGCCCCCACGCCGCTGTTCCACGTCACCGCGTGCAACTGCCTGCTCCACCCGGCCACGGCGAGCGGCGCCAAGATCGTGCTCACGTACAAGTGGGACGCGGGTCGTGCACTCGAGCTCATCGAGCGCGAGCAGGTCACCAACTTCTCGGGCGTGCCCACCATGGGCCGCGAGCTGTTGATGCACCCCGACTGGAACACCCGCGACACGTCGTCGCTGCAGGGCATCAGCGGAGGCGGCTCGGCGGTGCAGCCCGACCTCGTGAGGAAGATCGCCGGTGCACTCGAGAAGGGCCAGCCGTCCACCGGCTACGGCATGACCGAGACCCACGGCATCATCACCGCCAACTCGTCGCGCTTCTACCTCGACAAGCCGTCGTCGTGCGGCCCCGTCGTGCCCGTCCTCGACTACAAGCTCGTCGACGACGACGGCAACGAACTGCCGCCCGGCCCCGACACCGTGGGCATCCTGTGCGTACGCGGCTCCATCGTCATCAAGGGCTACATCAACCGACCCGACGCCACCGCCGAGTCGATCAAGGACGGCTGGCTCAACACCGGCGACATCGCCCGCATCGACGACGACGGCTGGGTCTACATCGTCGACCGCGCCAAGGACATGGTGATCCGCGGCGGCGAGAACGTGTACTGCAGCGAGGTCGAGGCCGCCATCTACCACCTCGAGTCGGTCGCCGAGGCAATCGTGTTCGGTGTGCCCGACGACCGTCTCGGCGAGGAGGTGGCAGCGGTCATCGTGCCCCGACCGGGCGACTCCATCAGCGAGGACGAGCTGCGTGCGTTCCTCAAGGACAAGCTCTCCGCCTACAAGATCCCGTCGAAGGTGTGGTTCCGCGAGGAGCTGCTGCCGCGCAACGCGAGCGGGAAGTTCCTCAAGCGCGACGTGCGCGCAGAGATCCTCGGCGGCTGAGATGCCCTTCGCGCGGCACGGCACCATCTGGTACGACACCTTCGGCGATGCCGCGCTGCCCACCCTGCTGCTGGTCAACGGCCTCGGTAGCCAATGCATCAACTATCGCGACGAGTGGTGTGCGATGTTCGCCGCGCAGGGCCTCCACGTGGTGCGCTTCGACAACCGCGACGTCGGCCTCAGTGCCGAGTACGACGACCCCTACACGCTCTCCGACATGGCGGGCGACGCCATCGCGGTGCTCGACGAGCTCCACGTGGCGCGGGCACACGTGATGGGGCTGTCGATGGGCGGCATGATCGTGCAGACGTTGGCCATCGAGCATCCCGAACGCGTCGTCACGATGACGTCGGTGATGAGCACCACCGGCGAGCCGGGGTACCAGAAGGGGTCACCGCGTGCGCTGGAACTGCTCACCGCGGCGCCGGCAGCCGATCGCGAAGGCGTCGTTCGTCAGGCCATCGCCGGTCTGCACGAGTGGGGCAGCCCCGAGTTCGCCGACGAGGCGCGCTGGCGGGCCGATGCCGAGCGGGCGTTCGACCGCAGCTTCCGCCCCAACGGCGCGGGCCGCCAATACCGAGCGGTGGGCGCCAGCGGCTCGCGCGCCGACGGCCTGCGCGCCCTCACCGTGCCCACGCTGGTCATCCACGGCGACCGCGACACCCTGATCGACCCGATCGGAGGCCGGCGCACGGCCGAGCTGGTGCCCGGCGCCCGCTTCGAGCTCATCGAGGGCATGGGTCACGACTACCCACCGCAGCTGTGGGCGAGATGGGTCGAGCTGGTGACCGGTCACATCCGGGCATACTCGTGACCATCGACAAGGTCATCCGCACCCGTAGAACCAGCATGCTCGTCGACAAGGACCGGCCGGTGCCTCGCGACCTGGTGCTCGAACTGTGCGAGCTGGCGCAGTGGGCGCCGAACCACAAGCGCACGTGGCCGTGGCGCTTCGCGATCGCCGAGGGCGACGGCCGGGCAACGTTGGGCGGCGTGATCGCCGATGCCATGGCGTCGTTCGGCGACGACCCCGAGAGGGTGGCGAAGACGCGCACCAAGTACCTGCGTACACCCACGACGCTGGTCGTCGGGGCAGCGCCGGGCGACAGCCCGTTGCGCACGGCCGAGAACCGCGATGCTGCCGCCGCCGGGGTGCAGAACGCGCTGCTCGCGGCCACCGAGCGCGGGCTCGCCAGCTACTGGGGCTCGTGCCCCAAGGGGGCCAACGATGCGGTGGCAGCACTGTGCGGGTTCGAGCCGGGTACGCACGTGGTGGCACTCGTCTACCTCGGCTGGGCCACCGAGACGGTTGCCGCACCGGAGCGACCCCCGGTGCAGTTGCACGTCATCGGGTGACGACGGCCCGCGCGCCCGACCGACGAGTCGCTCAGCCCGCCGCTTGGCGTGCCGCGGCAGCCGCGAGCGACCGTGCCTCGGAGCGGTCGAAGGCCGTCACCGAGAAGTAGCCGTTGGCGACGTGCACGATCACCTCGTACTGCGAGCCCTGGTCGAGGCCGATCGCGCCGAGGCCGACGCCGGTGATGTCGTCGACCTTCTGGCTGGTGACCGGCCGCTCGAAGTCGGCCTGCATCTGTGCCTGCACCACCACGGTGTGGTCGACGCCGTTCGTGTGCACCGAGTAGCCGCACGAGTCGAGCGAGAGCGCCTGCGTGTCGAGCAGCGTCCCCGCGAAGTCGGCGCCGACCAGCGCGGTGCACAGGTCGCCGTTGAACAGCGTCCCCGGCGGCACCGTGCCGTCGGGGTCGGGTGGCAACGTCACGTTCTCGACCGGCTGGAGAGTGGGCGGGTCGGTGGGCGCGGGCAGTCCGAGAGTCTGCGTCGACGGCGAGCCGGACGAGCCCGCGCAGGCACTGAGCACCCCGAGCAGCGCGGCGCACACGGAAGTCACGATGCGTCGCTGCATGCAGCCGAACCTACTGCGCGGGTTGCGGACGGCGCAGGTCAGCGCGGCTTGTAGACGCCGAACACATCGCGGAGCGCGTCGCTCACCTCGCCGAGGGTGGCCCCCGCACGCAGGGCCTCCTTCATCGGGTAGAGCACGTTGTCGGTGCCACGAGCAGCTGCCTGCAGCTCGGTGAGGCGAGCGTGCACCTGGGCGAGGTCGCGATTGGCCTTGAAGCCGGCGAGCCGTTGCTTCTGACCGGGCTCGAGCTCGGGGTCGACCGGGAACAGCTCCGGGTCGGGTTCGTTCTCGACGGGGAACTTGTTGAGGCCCACGATGACGCGCTCGTCGTCGTCGATGCTCTTCGCATACGCGTATGCAGCTTCCATGATCTCGTCCTGCTGGAAGCCGGCCTCGATGCC
>PMCN01000123.1 GCA_003154135.1 Acidimicrobiaceae bacterium | reverse complement strand
CCCATCACCCGGTCGCCGATGCGCCACATGGTGACCCGCTCGCCCACCGCGGCCACGGTGCCCGAGAACTCCATGCCGGGGATCTCCGGCACCCGGCCGCGGGGATCGGGGTAGAGCCCCATGCGCTGTAGCAGATCGGCGCGGTTGAGCGCGGTGGCGGCGACGTCGACGAGCACCTCGTCGGGCCCGGGCACCGGATCGGCGACTTCGAGGATGGTGAGGACCTCAGGCCCTCCGTGTGACTGCAGGACGACGGCACGCATGCCCGCAGTCTCACACGCGCCCACCCCCACCCCCACCCGAGTGNNCCCGGGGTGGGAGTACCCACTCGGGTGGGGACGTGCCACTCGGGCGGCGCCCTCCCACTCGGGTGAACGACCGCGGACCACCCGAGTGCTCACTCGCACCCCGGGGTGGGAGTACCCACTCGGGTCGGGACGTGCCACTCGGGCGGGGACGAGCCACTCGGGTGGGGGCGACCCACTCGGGCGGGGGCGACCCACTCGCCTCGCGCTGGCACGCTGGCGGCCGGGCGGTGCGGGGCGGGGCTTGGGGGCTAGAGATGGAGCACGAAGGCGAGGCCGGCGATGCCGTCCCAGTCCTCGTCGTGGGCGGGGTCGCGTTCGAACCCGATGCGCTCGTACAGCCGCTGCGCGGCGGGCATCGACGCCAGCGTGTGGATGCGCAGCCGACGATGCCCCGTGCGCTTGGCCTCGTGGATGCACCAGCGCACCATCGCCTCGCCCACGCCCTTGCCCTGCACCGACGGGTCGACCCCGAAGTAGCGGAAGCCCGCCGCCTTCGCATCGTCGAACTCGGCGTGCGGGTTGTGATGATCGGGCACGTAGGTGAGACAACCGACGAGGCGATTGCCGATGAAGGCGACCACCACCACGGCCTCGTGTGCTCGAGCGGCCACGTCGCCGAGCGTCGCGTCGTAGTACGGGTCGCGCGGGTAGTCCGGCAGCGCGAAGTAGGCCTGTTGCACGATGGCCCCAGCGGCGGCGAGGTCGTCGCGCTCGTGCACCCTGCGCACGTTGACACTCTGACCGGCCGACGGACCCGTGGTCATGTCGGCCACGCCTCGCGCAGCTTCTGCGCAGACTCGGACAGCGGCTCGGGCAGCGTGCGCGCCTCGGCGATCGCGGTCATGAAGTTGCCGTCGCCGCTCCAACGCGGCACGACGTGCACGTGGAGGTGCTCGCTCACGCTGCCGCCAGCGGCACGACCCATGTTGATGCCCACGTTGACCCCTCCCGGACGGTACGCCTCCTTCACTGCGCGTACCGCCGCGGTGACACCCTCCCACAGTTCGGTGGCCTCGGCCGGTGTGAGGTCTTCCAGGTTGCCCACCTCGCGGTAGGGCAGCACCATCAGGTGGCCCGATGTGTACGGGAAGGCGTTGAGGAGGGCGAAGGTGAGCTCGCCGCGGTGCACGATGTGCGCCTCGTCGTCACTCATGCCGGAGTGCAGGATCTGCGTGAACACGCTGCCCTCGGTGGACGTGGGCCGTGTGCCCGATTCGTTGACGTACTGCGAGCGCCAACCGTTCCAGATGCGATCGAGTCGGGTCACAGCCCGAAATTACTCCGCATCGGTCGGATCGGCACACTACGGTGACGTCGTCACGACCGGTGCGCCACAGGCGCGTGAGCAGAGGAGGCAGTCAGATGACCATCGCCCTCGTGTTCCGCGCCCCTGTCCTTCACGCGCACTGACGCCTCCGGCGTCGGTGCCGAGTCCTCTCACCGCACCGACCTTCCCAGGAGCTCACCGTGGCCAAGCGCCCCCGTCGCCGCTTCGACGACGACCAGTACACCCTCAACGAACCGGATGCCGTCGACGACCTCGACGTGCTCCCCCATGCCCCCGACCCCCACGACGACCCGCACGACGACCCGCACGACCACCCCCGCGACGACAGCCGCGAGGCAGACGAACCGGACGACCCGTCGTGGAGCACGTATCCCGAGTCGACCCACGGGCCGGCACCGCTGCCTGACTGGGTGATCACCTCGCCCGGGGCGGTCGATCTCGACCTCGGGGTGATGAAGACCGGCAAGGAGGCCGACGTCTCGCTGGTGCGCCGGTCACTCGACGGCCACTCGACGCTCATGGCGGCCAAGCGCTACCGCGACGCGCGACACCGGCTCTTCCACCGCGATGCGAACTACCTCGAGGGCCGACGAGTGCGTCGCAGCCGCGAGAACCGGGCGATGGCGACGCGCACCGAGTTCGGACGCGAGCTCATCGCCGGCCAGTGGGCAGCCGCCGAGTTCGCGGTGCTCGCCAGGTTGTGGCAGGTGGGCGCGGCCGTGCCCTATCCCGTGCAGCTGCTCGGCACCGAACTGCTCATGGAGTTCATCGGCGACGACGACGGCACTGCCGCACCCCGCCTGGCTCAGCTACGGCCCTCACCGGCCGAGGCGACGGCGCTCTACGAGCAGATGTGCGTGGTGCTCGGTGCGCTGGCGGGCGCCGGCTACGCGCACGGCGACCTGTCGGCNNTACAACGTGCTCGTGCACGACGGTCGGCTCGTCCTGATCGACTTTCCGCAGGCGGTCGACGTGGTGGGCAACCCGCAGGGCTTCGAGTACCTGTGGCGCGACTGCCTCAACATCTGCGGCTGGTTCGAGGCGCGCGGCGCGCACGCCGACGCGCACGACCTGCACGCCCAACTCCGACGTGCGTCGGTGGGTGCGTGACCGGCGGGCGCGTCGCCGCCTCACGGCGCGGAGTGCACCAGCAGCACCAGCGCGACCAGTGAGGCGTCGGTGGCCACGGGTCGCACCTCGACATCGACGGCCAGCGCCTTGGCCATGCTGCGCGCCACCGCGAGGCCGAGGCCCGAGCCCGGAATGGTGTGACTGCGCACGAACGGCAGCCACACCGTCTCGACCACTGGCGAGTCGGCGCCCATCACGAGCTGCACGCCGAGCCGCGTGCCGCGCGCGTACGGACCGACGGCGAACGCCACGGCGGGCGCTGCGTTCAGCGACGCCTGCAGCAGCAGCGAGGCCACCGTGGTGAACCGCTGGCGGTCGGTGTACACCTCGCCGATGGCGTTGCCCGCGTCGAACGCGGCGACCGACCCTGGCTCGCGCCACGGGGCGTCACCGGCCACCGCGATGACGTCGGCGGCGAGGTCGCAGATGGCGACACGCTGCTCGTCGAGGCGGAGCAGGCCCTGGTCGAGCTGACCGAGCAGGAGCAGGTCGTCGACGATGCTCACCATCCGCTCGACACCCTGCTCGATGTGGGTGAGGTAGTCGCGCGGCATGTCGGGCAGCTGCAGCCGACCCAACAGCTGGGTGTAGCCCTGGATGACGTTGAGCGGCGATCGCATCTCGTGACTCACACGCGACACGAACGACCGCTGCGCCTCCGACGACGCCGACACCATCGCCAGCGCGGTGCGAGCGGCGAGCTCCTCGGTGCGTTCGACGAACTCGACCACGAACCGGTCGCCAGCTGTCACGAGCGTGAACTCGATGCTGCGCTCGATGCCGTCGGACGGCGTGGTCTGCACCCACCCGGTGCGCTTGGGCTCGTCGTTGGCCAGCATCACCTGCGCCATCGCGAGCAGTTCGCTCGCCGGAAGCACCGACGTGGGATCGAGCGTGGCCGAGCCCGCTGCGCCGCGCCCATGACCGGCCGCCGACCACATGAGCGAGAGGTCGACGAGCCGCTCACCATCGAAGTGCGGCTCGTAGACGGCGATCGTGCCGAACGATCCGGCACCGATGGCACGCAGCACGCGCTCGCTGCGTTCGAGCTCTGCGCGGGCGATCTCCTCGGATGTGATCTCGCGCGCCGCGAACATCACCTGGCCGTCGGCGATCGACGTGAACGTCGCCTCGACGTCGACATGACGGTTGAGGACGTCGCTGCTGAGCGGCAACCGAACGAGCGGAGTGGTGCGGAGCCGTTCGACCACATCGACCACCACTCGGCCCCACGGCGGCGGGAGCGGTTCGCCGATCTCGATCCCGGGCTGCAGCAGGCGTGCAGCCGGGTTGGCGTAGACCACGACGTGCTGGTCGCGCGCCGGGTCGACGGCCAGCAACGCCAGCGTGTCGCCGGACGCCTCGGCCATCGCCCGGAACCGCGCATCGGCTCCGGCGAGCAGGGTGATCATCGTGTGGTCGACCGACACCTGGAGGATGAGATCGTCGACGCGGAACGTGGCCACATCGAAGTGCACGAGCACCGGCTGACCTTCTCGCATCCCGCGCCGCTCGACGGGGTACGACGGCGCGCGCCCCGTGCTCCACGCCAGGTTGGCGGCGGCGAGGGCCAGGTCGAAGTCGACGAACACGGTGCTCGCCGCCACCCCCTCGTGGATCTCGTCGGCGAGCGGCAAGCGGCGCGCTGCAGCGTTCGATCTGATGACCACGAGGTCGACCACGGTGCACCCATCGGAGCCGAACACGGGTTGGAAGAGGTACACGGCCTGAGCCATCGCCTCGCTGTCGATGAACACGTGCAGACCGTCGGGCGCCGTGACGGCGACCGCATCATCGAGCGGAGCATTCGTGGGCACGTGCCGAGGCTAGACGGCACGATCGTGCCGGCGACAGCCAAGTAGTCTCCTCGCGATGAGCGACGGGAAGGACCCCTCCGAATCCCCGTTCGGCATCCCCGGCGTCGAGTACCGCGACCTGGTGCTCGGCATCCAGGAGGGCCTGTGGCTCATCGATGCCGACGGCGTGACGGTCTTCGTCAACGAACGCATGGCCGAGATCGCCCGCATCCCCGTCGCCGACATCGTGGGCCGCCCTGTCCTCGACTTCTTCACCGACGCGTCGCGCTCGACCGTGCTCGACCAGCTGCGCCGCCGGCGTGAGGGCATCGCATCCGCGTACGAGACCGACGTGCGGCGCGGCGACGGGTCGATGGTGCACGTCAGAGTGCACGCCGGGCCGGTGATGCGCGACGGCAAGCTCATCGCGTCGGTGGCGGCCGTGACCGATCTCACCGACGTGCACGAGGCGATGCGCGAACGGGAGGCGGCGTTGGCCGAAGCGCAGGAGGCCAACCTGGTGAAGACCCGCTTCCTCAGCTGGGCGAGCCACGAGCTGCGCACGCCGCTCAACTCCATCTCCGGTTTCGCCCAGTTGCTCCGCGCGCGGCTCGTCGATCCCGCCGACCAGGAGATGGCCGGCCACATCGTGGCGGCGAGCAGCCACGTCGACTCACTGGTCCACGACCTGCTCGACTACTCGCGCGCCGAGGCCAACGCGCTGTCGCCCGACCTCGTGCCGTTGTCGCTGCGAGACGCGCTCGACGAAGCAGGGTCGCTGGTGGCCGGCGAGGCACACGAGAGCGACGTGCGCATCGAACGCTCCGACGACGACGACATCTACGTGGTGGCCGACCGCCGCCAACTCGTGCAGGTGCTGGTGAACGTGCTGTCCAATGCAGTGAAGTACGGCGGTCGGCGATCCACCGTCACCGTCACCACGACAGCCGATGCGGTCACGGCCCGGTGCAACATCACCGATCAAGGAACCGGCATCCCGCTCGACCAGCAGCGCGCGGTGTTCCGACCCTTCGAACGCCTCGCGACCGCCAGCGACGTCAGCGGCGTCGGCCTCGGCCTGGCCATCGCCGACTCGTTCATGAGGTCGATGCACGGCAGCATCACGGTGGCGAGCCCACCCGGGCAGGGGGCCACGTTCACGATCGAGGTGCCGGTGCACACCCCACCGTCACGAACCGCTCCGCCGCCGGACGACGGCGAGCGACTCGTGCTCTACGTCGAGGACGAGCCGCTCAACGCGTCGTTGGTCACGAGCATCGTCGGCCTCCTTCCAGGCCGCACGATCGAAGTCGCGGGCACGGTGGCCGAGGGTCTCGCTGTGCTCGCCACGCGCCGGCCGTCGCTGCTGCTGCTCGATCTCAACCTGCCCGACGGCAGCGGACTCGAGGTGCTGCGCCTGGTGCGCGCCGATCCAGCGCTGCGCCATCTGCCAGTGTTCATCCTCAGCGCCGACGCGACCCAGCAGGCCTCTGCCACCGCCATCGAGGCCGGCGCCGACCGCTTCATCACCAAGCCGCTCAAGGTGAACGACTTCCTCGCGCTCGTCGACTCGGTCACCGGCTGACCCGCAGGCGGCGCCGCGGTCAGACCACCGCGAGCTGGGCGCGCACCTCGTCGACGACGCGCCGGACGAACTCGTCGAGTGCGACACCGCGCTCGACTTCGCCACCCCTCGGGTTGACCCCGAGGGTGCCGACCGCGACGTCGTCGTCGCCCACCACCAGCACGTACGGGATCTTCTCCATCTTCGCGGCCCGGATGCGCTTGCCCAACTGGTCGTTGGCCTCGGCCAGGTCGACGCGCAGGCCCTCCTGATGGAGGCGGGCCATCACCTCTTCGGCGTAGTGCTGGTGCGCTTCGGCGACGGGCAGCACACGCGCCTGCAACGGGGCCAGCCAGGTGGGGAAGGCGCCCGCGTAGTGCTCGATGAGCACGCCGAAGAAGCGCTCGATGGAGCCGAACAGGGCACGGTGCAACATGATGGGCCGGTGCCGGTTGTTGTCGGCGCCGACGTACTCGAGCCCGAAGCGCTCGGGCAGGTTGAAGTCGCACTGGATGGTGCTGAGCTGCCACGTGCGCCCGATGGCGTCCTTCACGTCGATGTCGATCTTGGGACCGTAGAAGGCGGCGTCGCCCTCCTTGATCTTGTAGTCGAGGTCGTACTTCTCGAGCGACATGCGCAACGCCTCTGTGGCGCGCTCCCAGTTCTCGTCGGTGCCGACGTACTTCTGCGGGTCCTTCGTCGACAGGTTGGCCGTGAAGTCGGTGAAGCCGAACGCGCGCAGCACGCTCATGACGAAGTCGAGCAACGAGATGATCTCGTCCTGCAACTGCTCCTCCGTGCAGTAGATGTGGCTGTCGTCCTGCGTGAAGCCACGGATGCGCATGAGGCCGTGCAGCGTGCCCGCTCGCTCGTAGCGGTACACCGTGCCCAGCTCGAACAGTCGCAGCGGCAGCTCGCGATAGCTGCGCTGGCGGCTGTCGAAGATGAGGCAGTGCATCGGGCAGTTCATCGGCTTCGGGTAGTACGTGCCGTTGTCCATCTCCATCGGCGGGTACATGCCGTCCTTGTACCAGGAGAGGTGACCGCTCGTCTCGAACAGGTTGCCGTTCGCGAGGTGCGGCGTGAACACGAACTGGTAGCCGCCGTTGAGATGCCGTTCGCGGCTGTAGTCCTCCATCAGCTTGCGCACGATGCCGCCCTTGGGGTGCCACACTGCCAGGCCGCCGCCCAACTGCTGCGGGAAGCTGAGCAGGTCGAGCTCGACTGCCAGCTTGCGGTGGTCGCGCTTCTCGGCCTCCTCGAGGCGGTGGAGGTGCTGGTCGAGCGCAGCCTTGCTCTCCCACGCCGTGCCGTAGATGCGTTGCAGCATCGGGCCCTTCTCGTTGCCGCGCCAGTACGCGCCCGCCACCTTCATCAGCTTGAAGTGACCGAGCCTGCCCGTGCTGGGCACGTGCGGGCCGCGACAGAGATCGACGAACTCGGGCGTGTTGCGGTAGATGCTGATGGTCTCGGCGTTGCCGAGCTCGGCTGCGTCGTCGCTGTCGGCGGCGCCGCTGGAGACGCGCTGGATGATCTCGCACTTGTAGGGCTGGTCGGCGAACAGGCGCAGCGCGTCGGCCGCAGCGAGCTCGTCGCGCACGAACGGCTGGTCGGCCTTGATGATGTCGCGCATGCGCGCCTCGATGTCGGCGAGGTCGGCTTCGGTGAACGTGCGCCCGCCAGGCAGATCGAAGTCGTAGTAGAAACCGTCGGCGATGGCCGGCCCGATGGAGAACTTGGCGCCGGGGAACAGCTGCGTGACCGCCTGCGCCATCACGTGCGCCGTGCTGTGACGCAGCACGTGCCGGCCGGCCTCGGAGTCGGCCGTGACGATGGCCACCTGCTGGCCACCGGCGAGGGGGGCACCGAGGTCGCGCTCTTCACCGTCGACCACCGCGGCCACCGCCGCCTTGGCCAGGCGCGACCCGATCGACTCGGCCAGGGTGGTGGCAGTGGCACCCGCGGGGAGTGAGCGCTGCGAACCATCTGGGAGTGAAATCGTGATCTCGGCCATAGGCGGCCCAGTCTACGGGGACCCCCGCGACCGCCCTCGGGAATTCGGCTCGCTAGTCCCCGGCGGCAGCGCTGACGGAATCAATTTGAACGCGCCGTCGTTGGCACCGTGTGTTCGTACGACTACGCTCGGCGGCATGAGTGAGGAAGCCGTCGTGCGGCAGCGCCCATCTGCAGCTCGCACAATCGTGACAGGTTTGGCGCCCTACACCCGCTTTCGACTCGTTCTACTCGTGACGGGCTTCGCACCGCTCCTTTTCGTGCCGCTGGTGCTGCACCGATGGCCACTGCCCTCCCATGGGGCCTGGAAGCTCTCATTCGTCTACTTCACCGGCGTTCTGCACGTGGGCATGACCAGCTTCTTCTATCTTGACCCCGAACTGCGCAAGTTCCGCCACGAGCGCCCCCACCTGTTCCTCACCGGGCCGATCGCGATCGGGGTGGGCACAGCGTTCGCCCTCGCCGTGCTGCCGGTGGCGGGGCAGGCCGCCATCAATGCCACATTCGCGATCTGGCTCGGATGGCATTACACCGGACAACAGGTCGGCGTCGTGGCACTGGCGCTCAAGGGCGAGGTCGCCACAGCACGGCTTCGACCGCGCGAGCGCCGCTACATCCGCGCCACTGCTGCGGTGACCATTCTCGGACTAGTCCGGACAGTTGACCTGTCGTCGACCTTTCTCGGTGAAATAGATCTGCTCATGCTCGCCCGCCTCGGCATGGTCGTGCTGGTGGGCACCCTTGTCTGGCTGCTGGTCTCGGGGGCCAAGGAGCCCATGCCGGGCGGCGGCAATTGGCGCACTCGCGCCGTCGCCCTCACCTGGGCGACGGCATTCGTGGCGCCAGTTGCCATCTTCCAGAACGCCATCATCGGCACAGCGACCATTGCCGCGGTGCACGGCTTCCACTATGTGTTTCTCGTCGCGTACCTCAGTCGCTCCCGGCGACACTTGGCGTGGATGGGAACGGTGCTGCTGGGTGCGGTGGCCGCTGGCATTTACCTCGCGCTGCAGGAATGGGGCCCGACCGGCGGGCTATTGAGTCACGCAGTCCCGGCCGCCATTCTCACCATGGTCGCGGCCCACCGAGTCGTCGACACACGCGTGTGGCGCCTTCGCGAACCCGAGCGCCTGGCCTACATGCGCCAGAGCTTCCAGTTCCTCTGACCCGCGACCGCCCTCGGGAATTCGGCTCGCTAGTCCCCGGCGGCAGCGCTGACGGCCAGTTCGCGAGCATCGGCATCGCTCACCGTGGACACCTTCGCGGCACGGGTCGGTTCGGTCTCGGCGGTCTTGCCGGCGTACACGTTGCGGTAGTCCTGGCCGGTGAGCTCGCGGATCTCGAACATCAGCTCATCGGTGATCTGGCGCAGCGCGAGGTGCTCCTCGGCGCGGCCGAGGTAGCGGTTGACGTTGATCGGTCGACCGATCTTGATGGTGCAGTCGAGGCGCAGCTTGGGCAGCTTGGCGTCGGGCGGTTGGATCTCGCGGGTGCCGATGACGCCCACCGGGAAGATGGGGCAGCCCACCTTCACGGCCAGGCGAGCGGCGCCGGTACGACCCTTGTACAGCACGCCGTCGCGGCTGCGCGTGCCCTCGGGGAAGATGCCGAACAGCTCGCCGCGGCGCAGCACGGCCTCAGCGGTGTCGAGCGCGGCCTGGCTCTTCTCGCCGCCGGCGCGGTCGATGGGGATCATGCCCATCATCGGGAAGAAGTACTTGGTCTTCCACGAGTCCATGTACTCGGCCTTGCCCACGAAGCTGATGTTGCGCGGCACCTGCAGCATCAAGAAGGCCGAGTCGAGGAAGCTGATGTGGTTGGGACACAGGATGGCGGGCCCGGCAACGGGAAGGCGCTCGAAGCCCTCGAGGTGGAAGCGCCACAGGCGCGAGGCGACGGGCCGGGCCACGCGGCGGAACCGCGTCTGCGCCTTGCCTGCGCCTTGCGCCTTCACGCGAGCCGCCGTGTCGCCATGGGCGGATCATACTCGCGGGCGACCACACGGGCTGCAGCTAGATCTGCACACCCAGCAGGGCGGCGGCATCGTGCACGCCGAGGCCCTTGGCTGCCGCCTCGTCGACGGCGGCGAGCGCGGCCGGCGTGTCGAGGTCGTTGTCGAGCGCGGCGCGCACGTCGTCGATCACCCCGCTCTCGGCGTGGCCACCCCGCGACCAGTGCTCGAGGCGGGCGGCGTTGCGCGGCATGAGCGTGTCGTCCCACTCCCACTCGCGCCGGTAGTGGTGCTCGATGATCGCGAGGCGGATGGCCCGCGGATCCCACTCCGTGCGCAGCGCGTCGACGAACACGAGGTTGCCCAGGCTCTTCGACATCTTGTGGCCGTTCATGTACACCATCGCCACGTGCATCCAGTGCTTCACGAACGGCTCGCCGGTGGCCGCCTCGCTCTGCGCGCGCTCGCACTCGTGGTGCGGGAAGATGAGGTCGGTGCCCCCGCCGTGGAGGTCGATGGTGGTGCCCAGCTCGCGCAGTGCGAGGGCACTGCACTCGATGTGCCACCCCGG
>PMCN01000002.1:6979-11221 GCA_003154135.1 Acidimicrobiaceae bacterium | reverse complement strand
CCCCGGGGCGCGAGCGCTCACTCGGGTCGGGCCGTCCCACTCGGGCGGCGATTGCTCACTCGCCCGGTCGGCTGGCACTCGCCCGGTCGGCTGGCACTCGCGCGGTCGGCTGGCACTCGCGCGGTCGGCTGGGGCTCGGGGAGGGGGTGTCGCACCCCTGGCGTAGCCTTCCCGCATGGCCGACCATCCGGTGCTCGGCGGGTTCTCGCCCGCGGTGCGCGAGTGGTTCGGCGCGTCGTTCCCCGAGCCCACCCAGCCGCAGGTGCAGGGCTGGCCGGCCATCCGCAGCGGGCAGCACACGCTGGTGTGTGCGCCCACTGGCAGCGGCAAGACCCTCACCGCCTTCCTCAGCAGCATCGACCACCTCGTCACCCCGGTCGAGGGCGAGCCGGTCGATCCCAAGGCGCGCACGCGGGTGCTCTACATCTCGCCGCTGCGCGCCCTCGCCTTCGACGTCGAGAAGAACCTGCGCTCGCCGCTCATGGGCATCAGGCTGGCGGCCGAGCGTCTCGGCGAGCCGTTCCGCGAGCCGACGGTGGCCATGCGCACGGGCGACACCAGCCCCCGCGACCGGCAGGCGCTGCAGCGGCGCCCGGTCGACCTGCTCATCACCACGCCCGAGAGCCTCTACCTCATGCTCACCAGCGAGGTGCGCAGCACGCTCGTCAACGTCGACACGGTGATCATCGACGAGATCCACGCGATGGCCACCACCAAGCGCGGTGCGCACCTCATGCTCAGCCTCGAGCGGCTCGAACGGGTCACCGCGCGCCCGCCGCAGCGCATCGGCCTCAGCGCCACCCAGCGCCCGCTGGAGGAGATCGCCCACTTCCTCGGCGGGCATGGTGCCGACGGTGCCCGCCGGCCGGTCACCATCGTCGACGCGGGCATCCGCAAGCCGCTCGACGTGGAAGTGGTGGTACCGGTCGACGACATGGGCGCAATGGGCAAGGTGGTCAGCGGGCTGCGCAGCGGACCTGCCGACCGTGCCCTCGACGGACAGCGCAGCAGCATCTGGCCCAGCATCTACCCGCGCATCCTGCAGCAGGTGCTCGAGCACCGCACCACCATCATCTTCTGCAACGCCCGTCGCCAGGCCGAGCGCATGGCAGCACAGCTGAACGAGTTGTACCTCACCTCGGGTGGCGGGGGAGGCGCAGCCGACGAGCCCGCCATCTGCAAAGCGCACCACGGCTCGCTCGCGCGCGAGCAACGGGTGGTCATCGAGGACGAGCTGAAGCGCGGCGTGCTGCGTGCCATCGTGGCCACCAGCAGCCTCGAGCTCGGCATCGACATNNCTCGTCATCCAGGTCGAGTCGCCGGGTGCGGTGTCTCGCGGGTTGCAGCGCATCGGTCGTGCGGGCCACAGCGTGGGCGAGGCCAGCAAGGGCACGCTCTACCCCAAGCACCGCGGCGACTTGCTCGAGGCCGCGGTGGTCGTGCGCCGCATGCGCGAGGGGCTCATCGAGACGTCGCGCTTCCTGCGCAACCCGCTCGACGTGCTGGCGCAGCAGATCGTGGCTCATGTGAGCATGCACCCCGACTGCCCCGTGACCGAGCTGGCCGCCATGGTGCGTGGTGCCGCCGGCTTCGCCGAGCTCAGCGACGAGCTGTTGCACAACGTGCTCGACCTGCTGTCGGGCCGCTATCCGAGCGACGAGTTCAACGAGCTGCGCCCGCGCCTCGTATGGGATCGCGTCAACGGCACGCTGCGCGCACGCGACGGCTCGAAGCGCCTCGCCATCATGAGCGGCGGCACCATCCCCGACCGCGGCCTGTTCNNGAGGAGATGGTCTACGAGAGCCGCCCGGGCGAGACCTTCCTGCTCGGCGCCAGCACGTGGCGCATCGAGGACATCACGTTCGAGCGCGTGGTGGTCACGCCTGCGCCGGGCGAGCCGGGCAAGATGCCCTTCTGGCACGGCGATCGGCCCGGCCGCCCGCTCGAACTGGGCCGCGCGCTCGGAGCGTTCCAGCGCGAGGTGCGCGCCATGCCGGCCGACACCGCGCTCGAGTCGCTGATGAGCCTCTACTCGCTCGACGCGTTCGCCGCCAACAACGTGCTCCTCTACCTCGACGAGCAGGCGCAGGCCACCGGCGTGGTGCCCGACGATCGCACCGTGGTCGTCGAGCGCTTCCGCGACGAGATCGGCGACTGGCGGGTGTGCATCCTCACCCCGTTCGGCACGCCTGTGCATGCGCCCTGGGCCATGGCCATCCAGCGCCGCCTCGCCGAGCGCTTCGACATCCCGGTCGAGATCATGTGGACCGACGACGGCATCGTGCTCCGCCTGCCCGAGACCTCGCCCGGTGGCAACGGCGACGACCTGCCGCTCGCCGACCTCATCATCGATCCCGACGACATCGACGAGCTGGTGATGGAGGCGTTGCCGCAGACGTCGCTGTTCAGCGCCCGCTTCCGCGAGTGCGCGGCTCGCGCCCTGCTGCTGCCCCGCCGCCGGCCCGACCAGCGCACGCCGCTGTGGCAGCAGCGCCAGCGGGCGCACGACCTGCTGGCGGTGGCCTCCAAGTTCCCCACCTTCCCCATCCTGCTCGAGACGTCACGCGAGTGCCTGCAGGACGTGTTCGACCTCCCGGCCTTGCGCGACGTGCTCACCCAGTTGCGCAACCGCAGTGTGCGCGTGGTCAGCGTCGACACCCCGAAAGCCTCGCCGTTCGCGCAGAGCCTGCTGTTCAACTGGATCGCGGCCTACATGTACGAGGGCGACGCGCCACTGGCCGAGCGCCGCGCCGCCGCGCTCGCGCTCGACCGCGACCTGCTGCGCGACCTGTTGGGCGCGGAGGAGCTCCGCGAGCTGCTCGATCCCGGCGCGCTGGCCGACCTCGAGCTCGAACTGCAGCTGCTCGCCGACGGTCGCCGCGCTCGTTCGGCCGACGAGTTGCACGACGTGCTGCGGCGTGTGGGCGACCTCACCGAGGCCGAGGTCGATCCGCGCTGCGAGGCCGCCGACGGAGCCACGTGGCTCGCACAGCTGCTGCACGAACGCCGGGCCATCGCGGTGTCGGTGGCGGGCCAGCCGCGTGTCATCGCCGCCGACGATGCGGCGCGCTATCGCGATGCCCTTGGCTGCAACATCCCGCTCGGGCTACCGAGGGCGTTCACCGAACCGACGCCGGTGCCGCTCGAATCGCTCGTCGTGCGCTTCGCCCGTACCCACGGGCCGTTCATGGTCGACGACCTGGCGGCCCGGTTCGGCATCTCGGTGCACCGTGCCACGGGCGCTCTTGCAGCTGTCGAGGCACAGGGACGAGTGGTGCTCGGCGAGTTCCGCCCGGGTGGTGCGGGCCGCGAGTGGTGCGACGTCGACGTGCTGCGCCAGCTGCGCCGCCGGTCGCTTGCCGCGCTGCGCCGCGAGGTCGAGCCGGTCGAGCCGGAGGCGTACGCGCGCTTCGTGCAGCTGTGGCACGGCATCGGCGGCGAACGTCGCGGACTTGACGCGCTCGTCGAAGCGCTGGGCCAGCTGCAAGGTGCGGCGCTGGTCGCCAGCACGCTGGAGTCGGAGCTGCTCCCGGCGAGGTTGCACGGCTTTCGTCCCACCGACCTCGACGAGCTGTGCACCACCGGCGACATGGTGTGGGTCGGTGCCGGCGCGTTGGGCGCCAACGACGGCCGCATCCGGTTGTGCTTCGCCGATCAGCTGCCCGTGCTGGCGGCCGGTTGGGAGACGCCCGAATCGCCGTCGGGCGCGCTGCACGACGCCATCCGTGCGCACCTCGAGGCGCGCGGGGCGAGCTTCTGGAACGGTCTGCGCGCTGCTGCGGCCGACGCCACCGACACCGAGCTGCTCGTCGCGCTGTGGGACCTCGTGTGGGCGGGTGAGGTCACCAACGACTCGCTGGCACCGCTCCGCACGCTGCTGGCCTCGAAGGGCCTCGGTGTTGCACGTGCGGTGCCTCGCCAGGCCGGCTCGCGCGCGCGTCCGCGTCCGGGTCGGCTCACCCGCATCGGACCCCCACTCGGTGCCGGGCGCTGGAGCCTGGTGGCGCCGTTGCTGCAGCCGGTGCCGTCGGCCACGGAGGTGGCGCACACATCGGCCCTGCAGCTGCTCGAGCGGTACGGGGTGGTCACGCGCGAGGCAGTGCTGGCCGAGGGCGTGCGTGGAGGGTACGCCTCGGTGTACGGGGTGTTGAAGGTGCTCGAAGAGCGTGGCCAGGCGCGGCGCGGCTACTTCGTCGCCGGTCTCGGCGCGGCGCAGTTCGCCGTGCCCGGCGCGGTCGACCG
>PMCN01000002.1:0-6947 GCA_003154135.1 Acidimicrobiaceae bacterium | reverse complement strand
GCCGCCGGTGCTGTGGTGGTGCTGCGTGCCGGGGTGCCGCTGGCGTGGTACGACCGCCGCGGCCACCACCTGGTGATGTTCCCCGCCTCGGTCACCGATGCCGGCTGGGCCGAGGCGTTGGCGGCCACCGTGAAGGACGGCCGGGCTCGCAGCGTCGAGGTGCGCAAGGTGGACGGTGCGCCCATCACTCCGTCGTCGTTGCAGGTCGACGCGCTGCGCGGGGCCGGCTTCGTCGAGGGATATCGCGGCTGGGTGGCCCGCGGCTGACCGGTACGGTGCCCGCATGTCGTCCGACGAACCGCTCTCCACCGACGCGGGCTTCGAGGAGCTGTCGTCCGCCGCGCAGGTGCGGCGCCTGCGCGCGTCGGCTTGGGCCGCACTGCGCGACTATCCGGTCGATGTGGCGCGCCTGCGCCTGTTGAACCACGGCTACAACACCACGTTCCGCGTCGACACCGCCGACGGCGCGAAGTTCGCGTTGCGCATCAACACCAACTCACGCAAGACGCTCGCTGCACTGCGGGCCGAGATGGCCTGGCTGGCCGCGCTCTCGTCGGACACCGACGTGTGGGTGCCCACGCCGCAACGCACTCGCGACGGGCACCTGCACGCCGAGGTGCACAGCCCCGACCTCGGTCGTGTGCTGCCGGCCGCGCTGTTCGCCTGGTTGCCCGGACGCGATCTGCGCCACGCCGCCACGCCCGGCCGCCTGATGGAGGTGGGCCGCACGATGGCGGCGTTGCACGCGCACACCGAGCGATGGCAACTGCCCGCCGGTGCCGCGCTGCCCGGGCTGCACACGGTGCTGCTCGACACGCCGAACCACCTCGTCGAGCCTCACGCCGAGCT
Organism: Acidimicrobiaceae bacterium; assembly: GCA_003154135.1. Taxonomy (GTDB): domain Bacteria; phylum Actinomycetota; class Acidimicrobiia; order Acidimicrobiales; family Ilumatobacteraceae; genus UBA668. The sequence continues at coordinate 6,098 of PMCN01000002.1, read as the reverse complement.
CACCGCGGCGCGCCGCGAGGTGGTGTCGGCCGCGTTCGCGCAGGTGCAGCAACAGCTCGACTCGCTCTTCGCCGGCGCCACGACGCAGGTGCTGCACGCCGATCTGCACCTCGACAACCTGAAGTGGTGGCGCGGCCGGTTGTCGGTGTTCGACTTCGACGACTGTGGCGTCGGGGTGCCGGTGCAGGACCTCGCGATGTCGGCGTTCTACCTTCGCCCGCGCCTCGAACTGGAAGCGGCATTGCACGAGGGCTATGCGTCGGTGCGCCCGCTGCCGATGGCCACCCAGGCCCAGTACGAGGCCGTGGTGGCCAGCCGCGATCTCGTGCTGCTCAACGACCTGCTGGTGACACCCACGGCCGAGCTGCGCGCCATGCTGCCCACCTACGCGGAGAACTCGTACCGCAAGCTGCGCCACTACCTCGCCACGGGCACGTTCCGCCACGACCTGCCCGGCACGGTGACGCTGTTCTGAGCGCGACGCGTCCTGAGCGCGACGCTGAGACGGCGTCAGGGGTTGCGGTGCACCGCGCGCAGACCGGCCCAGGCGAGGTCGGCGATCTGCTGGCCGAGCTGCTCGGCGTCGAAGGATTCGCCGCGCTCGACGAGGTGGCGGCTGACGCCTTCGGCGAGGCCGACCAGACCCTGCGCGAGCACCCGCTGGTGCTCGGGATCGATGTCGACGGCGATGAGCGGGGCGATGGCGTGAGCCGTCTCGGCGGTGATGCGGCGGATGGCTGCCGTGGACTCCTCGTCGCGGCTGGCCCGTGAACCGAAGAGCAGCAGGAAGGCGTCGTGATCCTCGGCCACCCAGTGGAAGTAGGCCTTGAAGCCCATCTCCGTCTGCTCCTTGCCCGAGGCGGCGCCGGCGACGGCCTTGGTGACCGAGTTGCGCAAGCGGTTGCCGGCCTCGTCGAGCAGGGCCAGGTAGAGGTCTTGCTTGCTGTCGAAGTGCTGGTAGAGCACGGGTTTGGTGACGCCGGCAGCGTCGGCCACGTCGTTCATCGAGGTGGAGTGGAAGCCTCTGCGGGCGAACACCTGCACGGAGACGTCGAGGATCTGCTCACGGCGGGCCGGGGCGGGAAGTCGCATGCTCATAACAGTTACCCCAGGGTAACAACCCCACGTGGCCGACGAAACCCCGTTGTCAGAGCCCACGCTCGCGGTCGTCACGTTCCGCGGCCTTCACCGCGTAACCGAGCACGATGGCGGGCGCGAGCAGCGCCGAGCCGATGACGAGCGAAGCGATGACGATGGCCGACACTGCACCGTTGAAGCTGACCGCGAAGCCGATGACGAACGTGGCGATCGCGACGGCGAAGAACAGGTAGCCGATGCGGTTCGCGAGCAGCGTGTACTTGGCGACCTGCCGACGGCGGGCGCGGACGGGATCGGGNNCGGGTGCGGGTGCGGTCATGTCGTTCAAATGCTCGGTGGCAGGAGGCGGTTGACGTTCTCGAAGAAGAAGTACAGCACCACCACGAAGGGCACGAAGCCTACGAGGACGGCCACCCACAAGCGCCGGGCTCGCCTGCCCACGACGTAGGCGCCGACGCACACGGCGAGCAGGGCGAGGCCCCAGGCGATCGCGTGGGGGATGGCCGCCGTGTCGCCGAACCAGCCCTGTGCGAAGGCGTCGGTGTTGTCGGGGGTGTCGTTCCCGGCCACGACGGCAGGCACCGTGTCACCGGGCANNCGTCTCGGATGGAACCGTGTCGCCAGGCAACGTCTCGCCCGGCAACGTCTCGGTCGGCACCGTGTCGTCGCTGGGCAGCGTGTCGTGAGGTGGCACCGTGTCGTGAGGAGGCACCGTGTCGTGAGGAGGCACCGTGTCGTGAGGAGGAGTGGTGGTCCACGGCGGCGCCATCACCTGACCGCTCTGCTCGGGCACCAGCGTGGCGTGGATGATGAGGCGGTCGGTGGCCGTGTGGATGGGCGTGCAGGTGGCGAGCGTGAGCGTGGCCACGCGCGGGTCGACGGTGGGGATGACCTTGGCGTAGTCGGCGGGCTTCACCGTCTCCTTGCTGGTCACCGCGTAGGTGTAGGTGCCGGCGAGCGTGGTCGCCTGGATGAGGTCGCCGGGCTGCAAGGAGTCGAGGTCGTAGAACGGCGCGCCGTACGTGGTGCGGTGACCGGCGATGGCGCTGTTGCCCAACTGGCCGGGTAGCGGCGTCTCGCGGAAGTGGCCGGGGCCCTTCTTCAGGTCGGGCACGCCGACGCCTTCGACGACGATCCAGTCGAGGTGGATCTTGGGGATCTGCAGGCGGGCCACCCATGCGCCGTCGGCAAAGGTGGCGACCGGCGCGACGGGTACGGTGCTGGTGGTGGTCGCCGTGGTCGTCGGCCCACCACCGGCCGTCGTGGGCGTGGTGCTGGTGGTCGTCGGTGCGGCGGTCGACGTGGTGCTCTGCATCGAGTGGCTGAACTGCGACTTCAGATCGTTCTGCGAGCGTGCGGTCTGGATGCCGGTGCCCCACAGCTGATAGGCGACGAAGGCAAACATCAGCAGCCCGAGTGCGATGAGCACGCGACCGATGCCACCCACCACCCAGCGCCAGTCGTGTGGCTGCGCCGGTCGGTCGAACCAGTGCACGCGCGTGCGGCGCGGAGCCGGCGCCGCTGACGAGGGATCGGGGCCGGGTTCCACGGCGTGTGACGCTATCGGAGGTCGCTCTCGGGCCGCCCGCACCGGGTCGCCTGGACGGGGCCCGCGTGCACTGCCGCCCGAACCCGATCGGTGTCGCGTGCGGCCCAGCCATTAGCGTGGTGACCCGTGACCGAGCCCGTCGTCCACCTCGTCGACGTGGTCGCGGTGATGGGTGGGTTCCCGGTGCTCGCCGGCGCCGACCTCACCGTGCAGCGCGGCGAGATCGTGCTCCTGCGCGGTCCCAACGGCGCGGGCAAGACGTCGTTGCTGCGCCTGTGCGCGGGGCTGCTGCCCATCGAGCGCGGCGAGGCGACCGTGCTCGGTTGCGATCTCGCTGTCGACCGCACTGCCGTGCGCCCGCGGGTGGGCCTGCTCGGTCATGCGAACGGCCTCTACGCCGACCTGAGCGTGGCCGACAACGTCGCCTTCTGGGGCGCCACCGTCGGCGCCACCGCGGCCGAGATCGACGCCTCGCTCACCCGCATGGGTCTCGCCACCCGTCTGGCCGGCGTACGGGTGAGCCGGCTCAGCGCCGGCCAGCGGCGCCGTACAGCGCTCGCCTGCCTGGTGGTGAGGCGGGCCGAGCTGTGGCTGCTCGACGAACCCCATGCGGGGCTCGACGCTGCCGGACGCGACGAGCTCGATGCGACGCTTCGCGAGGCGGCCTCGTCGGGGGCGACCATCATGGTGGCCAGCCACGAGCTCGAACGCGCCGGCGCGCTGGCCACCCGCATGGTCGAAGTGGTCGGTGGCCAGACCCGTCCGGTGGGTGGGGCATGAGCACCTGGCGCATCGCCCGCCTCGTGGCGGCGAAAGACCTGCGCATCGAGCTGCGCAGCCGAGTGGTCACCAACCAGGTGTTGCCGTTCGCCGCGCTCGTGATGGTGATGTTCGCGTTCGCGCTCGACAACGACACCGTGCTCACACGGGTCGCGCCGGGGCTGGTGTGGCTGGCGACGCTGTTCAGCATGCTCGTGCTGGTGCAGCGAGCGTTCGCTGTCGAGTCGGCCGACGGGGCCCTCGACGCCCTGCAGGTGGCCGGTGTGCGACCCGGCGGCATCTTCCTCGGCAAGTCGATCGCGATGGCCGCGCAGCTCGCCGTGCTCGAGGTGGTGCTGCTGCTCGCGGCCGTCGTGCTCTACAAGGTGCAGCTCGCGGGCAGTGGGGCGGTGCTGTTGGTCACCACCTTCGTTGCCGCGACCACGGGACTCGCCTTCGTCGGTACGCTCTACGGCGGTCTCGCTGCCGGGGCCAGAGGCCGCGAAACCCTGCTTCCGCTCCTCATGCTCCCGGTGGTGGCACCCGTACTCATCGGTGCAACCCGGGCAACCGAAGCGGCGCTCGGCACCAATGGGGCGTCGCCCAGTGAAGGTTGGCCGTGGATCGGTCTGCTCGCGCTGTTCGCCGTCCTCTTCGGTGTCGGGGGAACGTTGGCCTTCGGATCGCTCATCGACGACTAGAGACGACACAGCCCGCCATGACCGAACACGCCGCGACCCCAGCAACCACGACACCAGCGGACTCCGCGCCAGCGGACTCCTCACCGGCACAGACCGGCAGCGTGTCGCGACCCACGGGCACCGCGTTCTCCCGCAGCCTGGGCATCGCGGCCCTCACCGGCATCGTGTGGCTCGTGGTGTTCGGCCTGTTCCTGTCGCCGGACGACCGCGTGCAGAAGCAGGGCGTGCGCATCATGTACATCCACGTGCCGGCCGCNNTGGCTGGCCTACCTCGCGTTCGGGGTCACCGGCCTCGCCAGCGCGGCCTACCTGTGGAAGCGCACGCGCAGCCTCGCGTGGGACCGCATCGCCGGGGCCAGTGCCGAGATCGGCGTGCTGTTCATGGGCATCACGCTCGTCACCGGCAGCCTCTGGGGCCGCATCTCGTGGGGCACCTACTGGACCTGGGACTCGCGCCTCACCACCACGGCGTTCCTGTTCGTCACCTACATCGGCTACCTCGCCGTGCGCGACCTGGGCGGCTCGCACCACCAACGTGCGCGGCGCAGCGCAGTCCTCGCCCTGCTGGCCGTGCTGGAAGTGCCGCTCGTGCACTTCAGCGTGCGCTGGTGGCGACCGCTGCACCAGCAGGAGAGCGTGGCCGACGGCAAGCTCAGTGGCCTCATGCTGTTCAGCCTCTTCATCGGCATCATCGCCTTCACGCTGCTGTACGTGTGGCTGCTGCTGCACCGCCAGCGCGTGCTCGCCATGCAGGACGCGCTCGACGACCAAGGGCTCGACGCGGCGCTGGCCGAACGACGTGCCGAAGCTCAGGAGGTGGGTTCGTGAACCAGGCCCCGTACGTCATCGGCAGCTACGTCGTCACCCTCGGTGGAGTGGGTCTGTACGTGTGGCACATGCTGCGCCTGGCCCGCAAGATGGCCGCACGGGTGCCCGAGAAGGATCGTCCGTGGACCTGAGCCCACGCGAGGTGGTGCCCACCGCAGTGGGCCGCAAACGCAAGCGTCCATGGGCAGCCATGCTCGTGCTCGCGCTCGTGCTGGTCGCCGGCGGGGTCGTGGTCACCAAGTTCCTCACCAGTGCCATCGACTACTACTGCAACGTCGACGAGGTGGGTGTGAAGAGCGGCTGCGACGTCGGGCGCAGCATCCGCATCCAGGGCGTCGTCGAGAAGGGCTCGGTCGACAAGACCGGCTCGGTGGTCAACACCTTCGTCATCGGGTTCCACGGCAAGAAGATGGAAGTGCAGCTCGGCAGCGCACCGAGCGGGCTGTTCCAGGAGTGCATCCCGGTGGTCGTGAGCGGTCGTGCGGTGCAGAGCGCGAACGGCGTCGTGTTCCACGGTGACGAGGTCATCATCAAGCACGACAACAACTACGACGCGGCCAACAAGGATCGAATCAGCCAGGCCAACGCAGAGGCGGCAGCGTGTTCGCAAGCGGGGTGAACGGCGTCCTCGGTCATTCGGCGCTCATCGTCGGCCTCGCCGCGTCGCTCTTCGGAGGGGCCGCACTGGCCACGGCCACGTTGCTGCGTGATCGGCGGCTCATCCGCACGGTGCAGGCGTACGGCTGGGTTGCTCTCGGCGGCGCCGTCCTCGCGGTCGTGGTGATGGAGCGGGCGCTCATCACCCGCGACTGGACCCTGGCCTACGTGCAGAAGGTGGGCTCGTACGACACGCCCGCGCTGTTCAACTTCACGGCGTTGTGGAGCGCGCTCGAGGGCAGCATCCTGCTGTGGCTGCTGCTGCTCGTGATGTACACGGCCATCGTCATGCGCCGCTATCGCGAACGCCTCGACGACGCGCTCGTCGCGTGGGCGCTCGTCACCATGTTCGTCGTCTCGGCGTTCTTCTTCTTCCTCGCGCTCGGGCCTACCGACGCGTTCAAGGCAGGCGGTGTGCCCGACTTCAACCGGTGCTGCGCCGGCCCCAACCCGTTGTTGCAGAACCACATCCTGGTGCTGTTCCACCCGCCCATCCTCTACCTCGG
>PMCN01000129.1 GCA_003154135.1 Acidimicrobiaceae bacterium | reverse complement strand
GCGATGACCATGCAGGCCGGATGGAAGACGCTCACCGAGGCGTTTCCCGGCCGCTTCCTCCTCGGCCTCGGCGTGAGCCACCAGCCGATGGTGGAGGGTGTGCACGGCACCGCCTACGACAAGCCGTACAGCACGATGGTGAGCTACCTCGACGGCATGGACCGCGGCATGTACTTCGCCAGTGCCCCCACCGAGCCGCCGCAACGAGTGCTGGCCGCGCTCGGCCCGAAGATGCTGCGCCTGTCGGCCGAGCGCGGTCTGGGCGCGCACCCCTACTTCGTGCCGGTCGAGCACACGGAGATGGCACGCGAGGTGCTGGGCCAGGGCCCGCTGCTCGCGCCGGAGCAGGCGGTCGTGTTCGAGACCGACCCCACCAAGGCCCGCGAGATCGCCCGCCGACACATGGCCACCTACCTGCGACTGCCCAACTACACCAACAACCTCAAGCGCGTGGGCTGGACCGACGAGCACATCGAAGGAGCCAGCGACGCGCTCGTCGACGCCATCGTGGCCTGGGGCACGCTCGATCAGATCGTGGCCCGTGTGAAGGCCCACCTCGACGCCGGCGCCGACCACGTCGCCGTGCAGGTGCTGCCTGCCGATCCGGCAGGGCTGCCGATGGCCGAGTGGCGGGAGTTGGCGACGGCCATTCCGTCGCTGTGACAGCATCGGTCGCATGGACACCGCCGAGTACATCGCTGCGCTGCGTCGCGACAGCATCGCCTTCGTGGAATCGTGCGAGCAGGCCGGCATGGGCGCGGCGGTGCCGTCGTGCCCCGACTGGACGGTGAGCGATCTGCTTTGGCACCTCACCGAGGTGCAGCACTTCTGGCGCACCATCGTGGCCTCCGGACGCGACACGTGGGAGGGCTACGAGCAGCCGCCGCGTCCCGACGACCAGGCGTTGGCGGCGGTGTTCCGCGGCGGTCTCTCCGACATCGTCGGCGCGCTCGCCGCGGTCGATCCCGCCCAGGCCAACTGGACCTGGAGCAGCGACCACACCGCAGCGTTCGTCATCCGCCGCATGGCCCACGAGGCCTCGGTGCACCGTTGGGATGCCGACGCTGCTGCCGGCATGCCCGTCGCCGTCGAGGCGCGCCTCGCCAGCGACGGCATCGACGAGTTCCTCCAGCACTTCCTCGACTGGAACGCCGACGCGCCAGTGGGTGGCTCGGTGCACCTGCACTGCACCGACGTCGACGGCGAGTGGACGGTCCGTGAGGGCGACGGCGCGTACGTCGTCACCCGCGAACATGCGAAGGGCGACTGTGCGCTGCGCGGGGCGGCCAGCGATCTGCTGCTCGCGCTCTGGCGGCGCGTGCCGCTCGGCGCGATCGACGTCGTGGGCGACGCCGAGGTGGCCGCCCGCTTCGTGGCCGCCACCAGACTCGAATGACGCGACGCCTACTCGGCGAGGCCCACCGGTGAGCCGTCGACGATCTGGTCGAGGTACTCGCTGAGGCCGTAGCCCACCTGGCCCTCGAACTCGCCGGATTCGACGGTCCAGCGCGTCATGCCCTCGCTGATGCGGGTCATCAGCCAGTTGCCGTCGGGGTCCTGGCGGCGGTTGCGGAGCGGGATGAGATCCATCACCTCGCCGCTGAACGCCCACTCGCGGTTCGAGCGTGAGGAGCGCAGAAGTCCCTGGATGGACTGGTGGTACTGGTCGTCGCCGCGTGTGCCGGTGGAGATCTGCACGTCGTCGCAGAAGTGCATCTCACCGTTCTCCCACACGAACCCGCCACGAGTGCCGGGACCGTCCTTCTTGGCCACGCGGCTGGCCATGAACCCGAACTGCTCGTTCACGTTGGCCGTGAGCCAGCGGTAGTACCACGGTGCCTGCCAGTAGCGCGGGCCCCACGAGTGGTCGCGGAGCCCGTGCCCGTGGATCTCCCACTCGCGGTCGCCGACGCGCATGGTGCCGTGGGCCGTCACGAGCTGTTCGTAGTGACCCTTGGCGAACTCCTCGCCCGGTGTCTCGTGCGGGGTGTCGGGCTCGCCGCCGAACATGCTGGGCTTGCCCTGGCCGGTGAAGGTGAGATGCACCTCGCACTCGGCGTAGGGGTTGTTGGTGAACGCGTCCTTCGGGTTGGCCATCTGCTCGGGCTCGTCGAGCAGCACCACCTTGCCCGTGTAGTCGACGCGAAGCTCCTCGAACGGCGTGACCATCGTCCAGGTGAGGCCCCCCGCATCGAGCGCGTCGTTGTGCGTGATGGTGGGTCGCTTGTACATGAAGCCCACGCTGCGGCCGGGTGCACCATCGGCCGGCGGCAGGTACAGGCACACGGTCATCTCCGCGTAGCCCTCGTTGGCGCGGTTGCCCATCCGGAACCACCCGCCCACCTGCTGCGCAGGGTCGAAGCAGTTGATGTACATGCTCTCGTTGAAGTTGGACTCAGGGCCCAGCTCGTGCATGTGTTCGTCGGACGGTTCGAGGCGTACACCCATGCGGTCACCGTACCGAGCAGGTCGCGTCGGGCTCGTACCGGGCGGTCGACGCGGTTCAGTCGACGTTGATGGGCAGCTGCAGGTTCTCGAGACGGGCGCTCAGCAGCGCGGTGAGACGCTCGATGTCGATCTCGCCGAAGTCGTCGGCCGGTGCCTCGGCGGTGACGGCATCGATCTCGTCGACGTGCTCCTCGACCGGTTGCTCGGTGGGAAGGTCGACGTGCTCCTCGACCGGTTGCTCGGTGGGAACGGCGACGTGCTCCTCGACCGGTTGCTCGGCGGGAAGGTCGACCGGGGCGGGCTCGATCTGTGGCTCGACGAACGCCACGAAGCGCGGCAGCGGCCCGGTGATGTCGGCAGTGAGCGCCGCGCGCGTGGCTGCCACCGGTGCGGCGCGCAGCTCGGCGAGCGCGGCCTCGAGCGCAACGATGCGGGCCATGGTGGCGTCGGCGTTCTGGTTGTGCAACGCCTCGACGCGCTCCATCATCCGCTGCGTCCCCTGCTCCATCCGGCGCGACATCTGGTCGATGTCGTCCTGCGCCGCCGTGGCTTGCGCCTGCTCGAAGCGGCGCTTGACGGCCGCCATGGAGTCGAGGATCTCTTGATGTCGGCGCTCGGCTTCCACGGTGAGCGCCACCATCTCGTGGCGCACGGTGGAGAGTCGCATGTCGACGGCTTCCAGCACCGAACGCACCAGTACTTCGATCTTCGCGTCGGTCGTGGTCTCGACCATCACACTCACTCCTTCTTGCCCCGCAGCCATCCGCGTCCGCCTCTCCGATCGCTGCCGGCGCTCGTCGCGTCGTGCAGTTCGTTCGACTGCTCACTCTCGAGCAGTCCGTCGACCATCTCCCAGATCTCCACGGCCACGAGACCGGTGGCCTCCGGGCTCCACGACGGAGCAGGTTCGTCGGGAGCAGTGAGCCCGGCCTCGGCGAGCGACTCTGCCAACGACGGCTCGGCCTCGTCGACCTCCTCGCCGTGGTCGGGGGTGATGTCGAGATGGGTGTCGGTCGCGACCGCGCCGGCCACCGCGTCCGCAGCAGCCGCATCGGCTTCCACCTCGGTGGACTTCGAGGCCCACCGTGACGGTGGCAACCTCGGCGCATCGACGAGCGCGGCAGCGAGTGCCTCGGGATCGACGTCGTAGGGAGAGCCCGCCGCTGTCATCGGGATCTCCACCGACATCGGTGAGCTGGCCAGTTTGGGGAGCTCGAGGCCGGCGAGGGCGGCGGTGGGGTCGACGCCGTGACCCGGCACCTGCGCGGTCATCGTGGCCCGCGCAGCTGCTGCGGCGTCCGGGTCCCACGGCTTCAGGGCGCCGAGCGTCGGCAGCGCCGGCAGCTCGTCGACCGGCGCGAGGTCGGTCGCTCCGCCCGGGAAGGTCTCGATGCTCGGTCCGGGTGTCGACGTCTCGGCCCAGTGCACCACGCTCGCCTCCGGCAAGGGAAAGGGGGTGACATCGAGGGCGGCGAAGGTCTGGTCGATCGGCGTCTCGGTGTCGGCACCGATGTGACCGATGGCCTCGGCGGGGGGTGCCGCGAAGTCGACCAATGGCGGCAGCAACAGGGCCGGAACGGACAGCGGTTGGAACAGTGGCACGTCGGGTTCGTCGTCGTCGGTCGGCGAGGCTCCCCGGCGCCACCAGAGCGCCGGTGTGTCGGGCTCGGTGGCCAGCGGTCGTTCGTGCAGTTCGGCGTGCGGTGCCGTCACCTGCGGTGCGGTCTCGGATGTCGCCGGTTCGAGGCTGAACTGCCGCTCGAACTCCGACATCTCCTCGAACGACGGCGTCGCGTCGACCGGTGCACGTTCGATGGCGGGTTCGAAGGCGGGTTCGATGGCGGGTTCCACGGCGGGTTCGACGGCCGGCTGGTGGTCGAGGGCGAACGGGTTCTCGTCGGGTGCCACGTACACCGGCGCCGCCGCAGGCGGAGCCCACTGGTGCAAGCCGGAGGGGTGGTGGCGCAGCGGATGCAACTCGTGGCGCACGACCGGACGCGCGCCCACCTCGTCGAGGACCCGCTCGTTGGCGAGTTCGATGGCCAGCTCGACAGCATCGCGGTCGATGGAGGGGTCGCGAGTGAAGAGGCGCGCCAGCGAACGCGTCGCACCCACCTGTACGGCACCTCGGGCCAGTTGCTCGGGGCTCAGCACCCCAGCGTCGACCAGCCGATCCTCGATGGACGCATCTCCATCACGCTCTGCGAGATAGACGGACCCGTCGGCCACCCACAGTCGCACTCTCGGGTCCTGTCCGACGACTGCCGAGCCGCTGAACCTCTCTGCGCCCAGTTGCGCGACGAAGCCCCAGATGGGCTCTGTCCCGCTGTACGCATCAAGCTGGCTACGGATCATTCCGGATCCTCCCGTGACTGTCGATCTGAAGAGGGTTTCGGCCAGATGCCGCAACACCTTGAGGGAATGTCCAAGGAACTCTCAAGTTGCTCACGCGTGCAACCGATGCAAGATCGCCGGCAACCCGACGCGCGGGTGTGGTGATGGGGCGACTGCCTCTGATGTACGGGAAAGAGGACGGGGCAATGCTTCGGAGACTGAAGATCGGCGGCCGGGTGAACCTGCTCATCGCGGTGCCGCTGCTCGCATTGATCGCACTCGCCGCGATGGGCTTCGTCGCGCTCCAGCGTGCCAGCGTGCGCGGCGACGGGTACAAGGCCGTCAAGCAGGCCGAAGACCTCCGCGCCGACGTGGTGCCGCCGCCCGCCAGCCTGCTGTCCGCCTGGTCGGAGGTCAACTTCGTCGGCGTGCTCGCTGCCTCACCCGACGGCAACACTCCCGCTGTGCAGGCGGAGATCAACCGCCACCTCAACAACATCGACATCGACCGCAGGAACTTCGACGCCGCGATGGCCCACTGGTCCGCGCAGCAACTCGACCAGCGCGTGTACATCCGCCTCGTCGACATGGGCGGCGACGCCGGCGTCAAGTTCTTCAACGCCGTCGACACCGAGCTCAAGCCGGCCATTGCCGCCGGCAAGCCCGAGCAGGTGCTGTCGGTCATCCGCAGCCTCGAGTGGCGCTACGACCTGCAGCAGACCGGTGTGCAGCGCGCACTGGTGTGGGCCGACGGTCAGGTGACCACTCGTGAGGCCAGCGCCGACAGCTACGTGAGCAAGGTGCTGCTCATCGTCGGCATCGCCACCGGCCTGCTGGTGCTCGCCACTCTGCTGCTCTCGGTGCGCGTTCGCCGCTCGATCGTGCGCCCAATCCGGGCGCTCGCCGCTCGGGCCAAGGCGGTTGCCACCCACGAGCTGCCCGACGTCGTCGACTCGGTGCAGCACCTGCCGGCCGATTCGGCGCTGCCACGACTGCCGGCGTTCGAGACCGACACCAGCGACGAGCTGAGCGAGCTCGCCAAGAGCCTCACCTCGGTGCAGGACGTGGCCGTCGACCTCGCCGGCGAGCAGGCGCTCGCCCGCCGCACGGTGTCGGAGAACCTGGTCAACATCGCCCGTCGCAACCAGACGCTGCTGGGCCGCACGCTCGGCTTCATCTCCTCGCTCGAGCAGGGCGAGCGCGACCCCGAGGCCCTCGACAACCTCTTCCGCCTCGACCACCTCACCACCCGCATGCGTCGCAACGCGCAGTCGCTGCTGGTGCTCGCCGGTGCCGAGCAGACCCGCCTGTGGTCGCCCGCTGTCCAGATCGGCGACGTCGTGCGTGCCGCGCTCTCCGAAGTGGAGAACTACGGACAGGTCGAGCTCGCCGACCTCGGCGACGTGACCGTGCAGGGTGCGATCGCCGGCGAGGTCGCGCACCTCCTGGCCGAGCTGCTCGAGAACGCGACGAGCTTCTCGCCGCCCAACAGCCCGGTGACCGTCGTGGGCCGCACGGTGCCCGACGGCCATCAGCTCGCCATCTTCGACTACGGCCTCGGCATGCGCGCCCAGGAGCTGGCAGAGGCGAACCGTCGCCTCAACCAGGTGTCGTCGTTCGACCGGGAGACCAACAAGATGTTGGGCTTCCAGGTCGTCGCCCGCCTCGCCGCTCGCTACGACATCAAGGTGATGCTCACCACCACCCCGGGTGGCACCGGTGTGACCGCCATCGTCCGCCTGCCCCAGAGCGTCCTCGAGGTCCCCACCTCGCCCAACGAGGAAAGCCCGGTGGTCGACCTGCCGATGGTGACCGAACACCTGTCGGCCCCGCTGCCGTTCGTGACGCCGGCGCCGCTCGCCACCGTGACCGTCGATTCGCTGGCCTCGGAGATGTCGGACGACGCGCTGTGGGCATCGATGCACTCCGCCTCGGTGAACGACGAGGTCCCCGTCGTCGCTCCGGTGCCGCCGCTGGTGCCGCTCACCTCGCTGGCGCCGCTGCCCGAGCACGCCGCCCTCACCGGTTTCGTGGCTCCCGACGAGCTGCCGGTCGTCGCCGTGGCCGACGAACCAGAGCTCGCGTCGCCCGGTGCACCGGGACTCGCCAAGAGAGTGCGTGGCGCACAGATGCCCGACGTGGGCACCGCCCAGCTCGAACCAGGCATCGTGCGTCCGGCCGACGAGGTGCGCGCCACCTTGGCGAGCCTGCAGCGTGGCATCGACCTCGGCCGTCAGCGCGGCAACGAGTCGTGATCGCCGCGGTGCAGAGGGAAGGTGTGAGCAATGGCACTGTCTGACAAGGCCAACAACGTCAACTGGCTGATGTCCAACTTCGTGCGCAGCACCCCCGGTGTGGAGCAGGCGCTCGCGGTGTCGTCGGACGGTCTCCTCATCGCGCTCAGCTCGCAGCTCGAGCGGTCGTCGGCCGACAAGGTCGCCGCCATCATCACCGGCATGCGGGCGCTGGCCCACGGGGCGGCGATCGAACTGGGCAAGGGTCAGGTGATGCAGGTGCTCGTCGAGATGGCGAGCTCGTACCTGTTCGTCGCCGCGATCTCCGGTGGCTCCACGCTCGGCGTGGTGGCGGCCCGCGACTGCGACCTCGGGCTCGTGGGCTACGAGATCACGCTGCTCGTCGAACGGGTGGGTGCCCAGCTCTCGCCGGCACTCATCTCCGAACTGAAGAACGCCCTCGTTGCGGTGTGACATGGAGCTCCCCGCGGCTGACGAGACACAGGCAGCGTTCGTGCGCCCGTTCATCGGTCGCGCACCGCTGACCGCGACGGCGGTGCCCGACGAGCCCTCGTCGGAGGCCAGGGTGCGCGCCTACGCGATGACCGGCGGTCGCGTGCGAGCCGCGGTGCACCTGGAGTACGAGACGATGCTCGCCACCACTGGCGTGGGGCGTGAGGCGTCGACTGCGATGAAGTTCGAGCGCGCCGACATCGTGCGGCTGTGCAGCAAGGAGCCGCTGTCGGTGGCCGAGCTGTCGGCGATGCTGCACGTGCCCATCGGCGTGGTGCGGGTGGTGGCCGGCGACATGTTGGGCGAAGGGTTGTTGGAGTCGTTCCAGCCGAGCACGAACGTCGCTGACGACGTGCTCCTGATCACGAGGCTGATCGCCGGTGTCCGTAATCTCTGACGCTCCCGCCAACCCTGTCGCATCGGGACCGATCCCGGTGAAGATCGTCATCGCCGGTGGCTTCGGCGTGGGCAAGACCACGTTCGTCGGCGCCATCTCCGACATCACGCCGCTCACCACCGAGGCCGCGATGACGAGCTACGGCGAAGGCGTCGACAACCGCGGCGAGGTGACCACCAAGACCACCACCACGGTCGCCATGGACTTCGGGCGCGTGGCCGTCGACAAGGCCATCGTGCTCTACCTGTTCGGCACGCCGGGCCAGGACCGCTTCGGCTTCATGTGGAACGACCTCATCCAGGGCGCGCTGGGCGCCGTGGTGCTCGTCGACAGCCGGCGCATCGAGGACTCGTTCCCCGCGCTCGACTACTTCGAGAGCCGCAGCGTGCCCTTCGTCGTGGCCGTCAACCGCTTCGGCGGGCAGATGTACCACACCATCGACGCGGTGCGCGAGGCGTTGTCGATCAACGACGACGTGCCCGTGGTGACCACCGACGCCCGTGGACGCAGCGCGGTGAAGGACACGGTGCTGAGCCTGCTCGACGTGGTGCTCAGCCGGGCGCTCGCGCGCAGTGGCGGCAACTGACCCGTCACGTCGCGTGAATGGTCACCAGAGCTGCAGCTGCTCCCAGGTGATGGCGACGTCGCCCACGGCCTGCCAGGTGAGCCTGCCGCGCCCACCGGGGCGGCGCACCTCCACGCGCTCAGGCCGCAGGCTGCGCGCGGCGCCGTTGGCATCGAACACCGTGATGCTGCCGTCGATGGCGATGCCCGACATCTTCCCCGAGAACCAGCGACCGTTGTCTCCCTTGCGGAAGCGCACCGGCTCGCCCGAGCGAAGGCCCAGCCGCTGCAGCGTGGCGGTGTCGATCACGCGCCGCCCACAGTGCTCGACCGGTGTGCGCTGTAGAAATCCATCACGGGGATCGTAGGCCGTCGGTCACTGCTCAAGTCGGAACGCACGGCCGGCCGATACCATGCAGTAGGGAACCGGGTCGCGCGAGATACGGTCGTGAAAAGGTCCCCACTGCGAAGGAGAAACCCGATGACCGAGACCAACGAAGCCGTCATCAACGAAGCGCTCCACGTCATCGACAAGGCGCTCTCGCAGATGATGAGTCGCGAGTTGGTGTCGTCCGGTGAAGATCACCGATGTGCTGCTCGACGTGCGCACGCTGCTCACCATGCCGGCCCAGGTGCCGGTGCCGGTGCCGGTGCCGGTGCCGGTGCACGCCAGCGCCGACGCCTGAGTCACACGCCGGCGCGGGTGGTGGCCCCGCGGGCCGACCCGTTCAGGCGGCCAGCAAGTCCTTGAACGCGCGCTCCAGGCAGCGCCGCAGCAACGCCGGGTCGTCGACCGCCACGCTGTCGATGTTGACGCCCATGTCGAGGCTGTGGTTGTAGCTGAGGAGGGTGAGGTTGAACGCCACGCCGGCGAGCGGGCCGACCGGGTAGTTCTCGAGCAGCTGCGCGCCCGAGAGGAACAGCGGCACCGATGCGCCGCGCACGTTGCTGGTGGCGAAGTCGACCGTCTGCGCCTGCTGACGGGCGAGGCGGGTGATGAGGCTCGTGGGCAGCGTGGCCGCCACCGCGGCGAGGGTCTCGAGCGACGCCGTCGCCGATGCTGCCTTGGCGGCGCTGGCAGCCGCCTGGATGGCGGCGAAGCGGTCACCGATGGGCATGTCGCCGGTGGGCACGAGCATGCGGGCCAACGAGAACGCGTTGGCTCCCGAGGTCTCGGTGCGGGTGCTGATGGCCATGCTCGACCGCAGCTCGTCGACCGGCGACCCCTTCTCGCGGTGGTAGCGGCCGGCAGCTTCGGCTGCGGCAGCCAGGAACGCGGTGTTCAGCGTGCCGCCGAGTCGCTTCGCGGCGGCACGGGTGGGGCCGAACGGGGCGCGCAGCACCTCCATCTGCCGTTGCAGCGATCGCGAGGTCCACAGCGGCGAACGCGCAGACTCCACATCGCCGAGTTGCTGCATCACGCCCCGCACCGTGTCGGCGGCGGCGCTGCCCGCCTCGGGGATGCCGGTGGGATCCTGCAGCAGCTCCTTGATCTGCTTCAGCAACCCGATCGGCATGCGCAGGCTGCCGGTGAAGAGGTCGCGCAGGAGATCGGGGCTCGACCCCTCGGGCTGCGCAGCGGCCGCGGCGGCGATCAGGTCGGGATCGAGCGGCGGTGGCTCGGGCGCGTCACGCTCGAAGTCGAGGAACTGCAACGAGAGCTGCACTCCGCCTTCGCCGTCGACGATGGTGTGGTGCAGCTTCTCGACGAGCGCGCTCTTGCCCCCGCGCAGACCGTCGACCACGACGAACTGCCACAGCGGGCGGGTGCGGTCGTAGGCGTCGCACGCGATGAGGCTGGCCAGGTCGAGCAGCTGACGCATCGTGCCCGGCTTGGGCAGGGCGAGGTGCCGAACGTGGTAGCGCAGATCGAAGTTGGCATCGTCGACCCACATCGGTGCGGTGAGGTTCACCGGTGCGGGTTGCACCCGCTGTCGCAGGCGTGGCACGGCATACGTGGCGCGCTCCATTCGGCGCAGCAGCTGGTCGAAGTCGGGTGCGCGGTCGAGGATGGTGACGGTGGCGAAGGTGGAGCTGAGGTGCGGATCTTTCTCGAGCCTCCACATCAGCCCTTCGGCGTCGCTCATCTTGCGGTCGAAGTGCGGCAGGTCGGCCATGCGGCGAGGCTACCGCGGCATTGCTCAGCCGATCGCGGCCAGAGCCACGCGAGCTGCCTGCCCGAGCGCCAACCCCAGTGCTGCGCCGGCCACGACGTCGCTGGGGTGGTGGATGCGCACGTAGGCGCGGCTGGTGGCCACGACACCTGCGAGGCCGAACCACAGGGGCGCGGTACGGGCGCCGCTCATCGTGGTGAGCACCGTGGCCGCGAAGAACGCCGCCGATGCATGCCCGCTCGGGAAGCTGCTGGTGGAGGGCTTGCGCACCGGATAGCGCGGATCGCCGGCCTCGGTGGGCCGGGTGCGGCGGAAGAGGCGCTTCACGCCCTGGTTGACGATGAGGCTCTCGGCGCCGATGAGGGCCGAGAACACGAACGCCTGCTGCGCGTGCGCTTCGCTGGTGAGGCCGCGGGCCGCAGCGACGATGTGCCAGATGAGGCTGAAGTCGCCGAGCTCGCTCGCGCCGGTGAACACGGTGTCGGCGATCGGGTTGCCGCGCAGGCGCTCGAGCAGTGCATCGACCCGGCTGTCGAACGACTCGACCGCCGGGTGCGCGAGGAGGTTCACGCCGCCGCCAACGGCCGAAAGCGCGCCGGCGCCTCGACCGCTGCGAGCTCGGGCTGTCCGCCGAATGCAGGACACCACGGCTGGAAGGCGCACGACGGGCACAACGCGCCCTGCTTGGGCCGGAAGTCGCCGGTCTGGCACGCCTGCTCGACGGCCTTCCACACCGCGGTGGTGCGGGTGGTGAGGAACTTCACCGACTGCGCCGACGGTGTGGCCGTGATGGTCTCGCCGGTGCGCAGGTACATGAGGCGGATGGCGGCGGGGCGCCGGCCCAGCACCTCCTGGCACAGGAACGAGTAGAAGTGCACCCCGGCGAGGCGGCTCTGCTCGTAGCGCTGACCTGGTGCGCGCCCGGTCTTGTAGTCGGTGACGATCAGTTCGCCCTCGGGCGTGAGCTCGAGCCGGTCGATGATGCCGCGCAGGGCCAGCGAGCCGACCTGCGCCTCGAGCCGCAGCTCGAGCCCGATGTCGCGCACCGTGGTGGGATCTTCCATGGCGAAGTAGGCCTGCACGAGCGACCAGGCGTCGGCGAAGAACGCGTCGGCAGCCGCCGGGGCGAGGTCGAGCAGGGTGAAGTCGGGATCGACTCGGTACTCGGCAACGGCCTGCTGGTAGGCCACGTCGGCCGCTGCCAGGTCGCGCTGCAGCGCCGGCTGCATGAACAACAGCTCGAGCACGCGGTGCACGAGCGACCCCTTGGTGGCATGGGGGCTCGGCGGCTCGGGCAGGCGCTCGATGCTGGCGAAGCGGAACGCCATGGGGCACGACAGGAACGCCTCGACGCGACTGGGTGACAGGCTCGTGGGCACCGGGTACATGTCGTCATCGTAGAGTTGGGGTGCGCGAGAGTGACGCCATGGCGTCCGAACCCCCGGCCCGCAGCGGCATCCTGCCGCCCGACGGCGTGCCGTGGCCTCCCCAGCCGCCCGACCGGTCGGGCGACGGGTCCGGCGGCGCACCGGCCGGGGGACAGGTCGACTGGTCGGTGCCCACGCCGGCCCGACGACCCGACGACGCCGACGTGGCCGACTGGCGCGCGATGCCCGTCGACGTGCCTCCCGGGTACCACGGCAGCTCCAGCGCGCCCCCGGCGCCGGCGCCTCGCCTCGATGCGTGGTCGGTGGTCGCGTTCGTGTGCGCACTGGTGGGCGCGGTGCCGCTCACCTGGGCGTTGCCCGTGCTGTCGGTGCTCGCTGTGCCGTTCGGTCTCGCCGGCCGGCGCAACTGCCAGCTCGACCCCACGCTGCGTGGACGCCTCCTCGCCACGGCGGCCGTCGTCATCGGGGTCGCCACCGTCGCGGCCGTGGGTGTGCTGTTGGCCACCGGTCACCTGTCCATCGGGACGGGCAGCGGCTGAACCTGTGCGCCCGTGGGCGGTGTCGTCAGTGACGCAACGCCTGGCCGACGATGTCGGCGAGCAGCAGCGGGCGCACCATCGGCCCGAAGTGGTCGAGCTCGTCGACCTGCAGGTAGCGCCCGTGCGGGAGGCGTGCGGCCACATCCTCGGCGATGGCCGACGGCTGCATCTCCTCCACCCGGCCCGCCACCACCAGCACCTCGGTGCCGATCGCGGGCAGGTGGTCCCAGGTGTCGTGGCGGCCGCCGCCTTCGAACGTCGCAGCCTCCGTGTCGGGACGGCACTTCAGGTGCACGCCGTCGTCGTCGGGCGTGAAGCCGTACTCGACGTAGGCGCGCAGTGCCTCCGGCGTGAAGCTGTTGAGCGGAGGCTTCGACGCGTAGTTGTCGATGGCCGCCTGGAACGACGGGAACGTGGCCCGGCGCTTGCGGGCGCCGGCGACCATCATGCTCTCGCCCTGCTCTGCGCTACGGATGCCTTGCGGAGGAAACACGATGGGCTCGAACAGCACGAGCGTGCGGAACAGCTCGGGCCTGCGGTGCGCGGCCATCAGCAGGCACGCACCACCCATCGAGTGGCCGAACGCGTCGACGGGCCGGCCGTCGTTGTGCGCCACCAGCCAGGCGGCCATCGCCTCGGCGTCGTCGCCGTACTGCTGCCAGGCGACCGCACCGTCCGGGCGGTCGGTGTCGCCGTGACCGCGGTAGTCGAACGCGATCGAGTGGCACCGGTCGGTGAGCGCGTGCGCGAGCGGGAGGTAGCAACGACCGTGGAACCCGGTGGCGTGCGAGACGAGCAGCGGCGCGCCGGTGCCACCGAGGTCGTGGACGGCGATCTCGACGCCGCCCGACGACTCGACGATCATCCGGCGTCGTTCTGTTCGTCGGCGGCGGCCTTGCGCCGGCGCATGCCCCAGCCGACGAGGCGGTCGAGGACGATGCCCAGCACGATGGCGATGAAGATCGACCAGCGCACCGTGGTGTCCCACTTGAACAGCACGAAGTCGATGCGCGTGGCGTGGCCGTTGGCGATGATGAACACGACGATCACGCCGGCGAGCAGCAGTGCGGCGATGAGCCGCGGGCTGGGGCCGTTCTTGGGGTCGGCCGCACTCATGTGCCTGTCGAACTTCTTGCCGCGCTCGGGGAGCGGCTCGTGCTGCATGGTCATCGTGCTCAGCCTTTCGGTTCTCTGGGCAGGCCCAGGAGGCGTTCACCGATGATATTCCGCTGCACCTGGCTCGTGCCGCCGGCGATGCGGCCGCCGGGCGCCTGCAGCATGCCGAAGGCGTCGGGGCCGTCGAGCATCGCCGACGGGCCGGCGAGGTCGGCGCGCAACTCGGCCGTGTCGAACATCATCTCGGTGATGCCCAGCTTCATCAGGCTCGCCGCGGTGGACGCGATTGGCCCCTGTCGTTGTGCCATCGCCTTGTACGCCGAGCCCTTCGACAGCAGCGACGCGAGACGGTCGCGCTCGACGGCACCGAGGTCGCGCCCTTCGGCCAGCTTCGACATCGCCTCCAGCCTTCGTTCGAGGCCGATCACGCTGGTGCCGATGTGGCCCCGCTCGCTCGTGAGCACTGCCATGCCCACGTTCCATCCGCCGTGCAGCGGACCGAGGAGGTGGTCGGCCGGCAGCTCGACATCGGCGAAGAACACCTCGTCGAACTCGGACTCGCCCGTCATCTGGCGCAACGGGCGCACCTCCACACCCGGCAGGTGCATCGGGAAGAGGAAGAAGGAGATGCCTTCGTGCTTGGGTGCGTCGGGGTCGGTGCGCGCCATGAGGATGCCCCAGTTGCTGTAGCGCCCTCCGCTGCACCACACCTTCTGGCCGTTGACGATGAACCGGTCGCCGTCGCGCTCGGCGCGCGTCGACAGACCGCCCAGATCGCTGCCGGCTCCCGGCTCGCTGAACAACTGGCACCACACGTGCTCGGTGCTCAACGTGGCGGCGAGGTGTTGTTGCTGCTGCTCGGGTGTGCCGAACTTCAGCAACGCCCCGCCGGTGAGCACCAGGCCCACCATGTTGAACACGCTGGGCACGCCGGCGACCGCGCACTCGAACTGCCACGCAGCGTTGTGCTCGGCGGTGAGGCCCCGCCCGCCGTAGCGGGTGGGCCAGTGGATGCCTGCGAACCCGGCCTCACGGATGCGGCGGTGCCACGCGAGGCCGCGCTCGACCAGATCGGGCGGGCAGATGGCGCCGTAGTCGCGCGGCGCGTGGGTCGCGTTGGCGCCGAGCCAGTCGCGGGCTTCCCGCTGGAACTCGTCGACCGTGATCTCGCCCATCCCGGTCGAAGGTAATCGCACGTCGCGTTACGCGAAGAAGGGGAGGAACAGGGCGGTCTCCTCGCCCAGGTTGTTGGGCACGCCGTAGCCGGTCTGGTCGGTGACGGTGGCCCAGTTGTCGCGCACGGCTTCCACGGTGAGATCGTGCTGGTAGAAGCCCTTGGTCTCGGCGATGAACACGTGTGCGACGCGGCCGCCGCCCACGCTGAAGACCTGACCGCTGACCGGGCAGTCGTCGTGGGCGAGGAAGGCCACCAGCGGCGACACGAGGCCGGGGTCGAGCTTGTCGCCCAGACCGCCCATGATGTTCTCGGTCATGCGCGTGAGCGCGAGCGGCGCGATGGCGTTGGCCTTGATGTTGTACTTGGCGCCCTCCACGGCGAGCACGCGGGTGAAGCCGACGAGGCCCATCTTCGCCGCGCCGTAGTTGGTCTGACCGAAGTTGCCGAAGATGCCGGCGGCCGACGAGGTGCTGATGATGCGGCCGTACCCCTGCTCGCGCATGACCACCCACGCCGGCTGCGTGACGTAGAAGGCACCCTTCAGGTGCACGTCGAGCACGGGGTTGAGAAGGTCGGGCTCGCCCTCGGCGAAGGTGAGGTTGTGGAAGCTCTTGTCGCGCAGGATGCCGGCGTTGTTGACCAGCACGTCCACCTTGCCGTAGGCGTCGAGCGCGGTCTGCACGATGGCCTTGCCGCCGGCCGGGGTGGCCACGGAGTTGGTGTCGGCGACCGCCTCCCCGCCGAGCGCCTTGATCTCGTCGACGACCCGCTCGGCCGCCCCCTTGTCGCTGCCGCTGCCGTCGACCGCGCCGCCCAGGTCGTTGATGACCACGAGCGCACCGCGCGCCGCCATGAGCAGCGCGTGCTGCCGGCCCAAGCCGCCGCCAGCGCCGGTGATGATGACTACCTTGCCGTCGAATCCGAGTTGATCGCTCATGCCGACGACGCTACCGGCGGGCCGTGAGCGACGAGAAACCGCCGCGTGCGCTCGTACTACGCTGTGGCGATGAGCGCGGTCATCGTGGCAGGGGTGTTGGGTACCATTGGCCGGGTGCTGCTCGTCGTGATCGGTGTCGTGCTGGTCATCCTCATCGCCTACCTCATCTACGGCTCGCTGCCCGGTACCGCGCCACGGCGCAACCGGAAGTACAAGGCGCAGCGCGATCACGGCAAGTCACCCGCCTGCGCCGCCGAAGCCCATGCGCAGTGCCCCGGGTGCGAGTGCTCGTGCCACCCGAAGCCGAAGCTCACCCTCGAGTGCGCCACCCTCGGCCGTCACGAGCGCTGCAAGGGCGAACTGCCCAACACGCACGAGCGGTGCGAGTGCCAGTGCCACCGTTCAGCCGCACCGCTGCCACCTCCCGCTCCCTGAACTTCGGGTCAGTCGAGGTCGAGCTGGCGCAGGGCATCGGCCTTCAGCGCCTTGTAGTCGAGCTTGCCGTTGGCCGCGCGGCCCACGCTGGGGATGGTGAGCACGCGCTTGGGCGCCTTGTAGTGCGCGAGCCGTTCCTTCACATGGGCGATGAGCGCGCGCTCGTCGACCTCGTCGCCGGCGTGCGCCTCGACCAACGCCGTGATGGCCTCGCCGAACCGTTCGTCGGGCACGCCCACCACGGCGGCGTCGGCAACGGTGGGGTGCAGCTTCAAGGCCTCCTCCACCTCCTCCGGGTACACCTTCTCGCCGCCGGTGTTGATGCACTGGCTGCCGCGCCCGTACAGCTTCAACGTGCCGTCGGACTCCACCTCGGCCCAGTCGCCGGGGATGCTCCAACGCACGCCGTCGTGGATGACGAACGTGGCCGCGCTCTTCGCCTCGTCCTTGTAGTAGCCGATGGGGGTGCGGCCGCGCAGGGCCACCATGCCGCGCTCGCCACTGCCGGGCAGCACCTCGCGGCCGTCCTCGGTGAGCACTTTGGCGTTGGTCCCGAGCGTGAACTTCGCGGTCGACGACGTGCTGCTCGCGGACGTGGTGTTGTTGCCCATGCCGATGGCCTCGCTGCTGCCCAGGCTGTCGGACATGATGAGCCGCTGGTTGTGGCGGAGCAGGCCCTGCTTGCTCTCGGACGCCCAGATGACACCGCTGGAGAAGATGACGCGCAGCGAGGAGATGTCCCAGCGATCTGGTTCGGCGTCGAGGGCGCGCAGGATGGGCTTTGCGAACGCATCGCCCACGATGGTCATGCTGTTCACGCGGTCGCGCTGCACGGTGTCGAGCAGCTCGACCGCGTCGAAGTGACGACCCACCATGGTGACCACCGTGCCGGCCATCACGAGGTTCCACATCGCGTTGAACGCCCCTGTGCCGTGCATGAGCGGCGCGGCCGGGAGGTTGCGCGGACCGGGCTTGGTCATGATGTCGTCGAACTCGGGCCAACCGGGCGACGGGGGCAGTGGCCGCCTCGACGCGCCGTCGATGGCCCCGACCACGTCGTCCTGGCGCCACATGACGCCCTTGGGCA